>WJKP01000042.1 GCA_014729025.1 Candidatus Buchananbacteria bacterium | reverse complement strand
TTTTAACTCTTTCTTGCCTCGCTCACCTTTAAATAAATGTTTGAATCTGGCATGATGTTTTAAATACGCATCAATCTTAGGCGTTTCTTTGGGCACCTTCATAGCCTCAACCAATTCACCATTAAGATATTCTAAAACAGGAAAAAAACCGGTTTTTTGGGCCAATTTACCTAAATCAATAGCCATATTGTCTTCTACCCCCCAGCCAGGAATACAAGGTGTTAAAATATGGATAAATTTGGGACCGTCAAATTCTAAGGCTTTTTTAACTTTTTTTTCAATATCATTAATATAACCAGAGGTAGTAGAAGCAACATAAGGTAATTTATGAGCTAAAGCAATTTCTACCATATTTTTTTTAAAATATTTATTGCCCATAGATTCTGATCCTGGCCAAGAAGTTCGCGTAAACGCATTATGAGGACTGGCACCCGAAGCCTGATACCCAGTATTAGAATAAACTTCTGTATCATAACAAACATACAATATATTTTCCTGTCTTTCCCACATACCGGAAATTAAACCCATACCAATATCAAAAGTCGAGCCGTCACCGCCCTGAACTAAAACATTTATTTTTTTATTCTGACTTTTTTTACGCAAAGCAGCTAAAACACCGCTGGCAACTGATGAAGGATTTTCAAATAAAGCATGGAGCCAAGGCACTTTCCAGGAAGATGTCGGGTATTTGGAAGTTGTTACTTCCAAACAACCTGTTGCATTAGTAATGATTGTATTTTTACCGCAAGCATTAATCACATGTCTGGCCGCAATCAATTGACCACAACCAGGACAAGCCGTATGACCGGGATTTAATAAATGCTCAAAAGGATTTTTATATTTTTTATCTGCCATAATTATTCACCAATAAATTGAATTTTATTATCTTGCTTTTTGACTGAATTAATAATTTTAATAATCATTTTTTCAGTAACATCACGACCGCCCAAACCAATAATAAAACTCTGAATTTTAGCTTTAAGCTTGGTATAAGCTGCCCTTTTTAAATCTATAGCCAAAACACCTTCACTGCCCATTGAAATAGACTTATCAAGCACTGCGATATATTTGGCTTTTTTTAAAGCCTCAACAATTTCTTCATCAGGAAACGGTCGCAAACTAATCACTTTTAAAAGCCCGACTTTTTGTCCTTTTCCCCTTTGATTATCAATAACTTCTTTAATTGTACCGCAAACCGAACCCATCGCAACTAAAACTATGTCCGCATCATTTAATTTATATGATTCAAATAAACCATTATCGCCAATACTTCTACCAAATATTTTTTTTAATTCCTGGGCCAGTTTGGTTATTTGTTTTTTAGAGCTTAAAACATCTTCATGCAATTCCTGTCTAATTTCCATATAAACATCGGGTGCGGCAAAATCTCCCAAAGAACGCGGATTATTAACATCCAAAATTGTATTTTGTGGTGGCTTATATTTAGGTAGGTATTTTTTAATTACTGATTCTTTCGATATTTCAATTGGTTCATAAGTATGGGTTAACACAAAACCATCCATATTAACCATAACCGGCAACATCATGCTCTCAGCCAATTTATAAGCCAAAATATGCAAATCAACAACTTCTTGATTTGTTTCCCCATATAATTGCAACCAGCCTGAATCACGTAAAGTAACCGCATCTTGCTGATCATTCCAAATACTAATCGGTGCGGAAACAGCCCTATTGGCACAGGTTAAAACAATTGGTAAACGTAAACCGGCAATACAAAATAAAACTTCGGTCATTAATAAAAGCCCTTGTGAACAAGTTGCCGTATAAGTTCTAACACCAGTAGCGCTGGCACCCAAAACAATAGAAGCTGCAGCAAATTCAGAATCAGCCCGAATATATTCAAAATCAGCCTTGCCCTCGGCTTTCATTCTTTCTAAATCTTCAACTATATGGGTTTGAGGCGTGATAGGATAAGCAGAAATAACATCTACCTGACAATTTTTTATTACCTCTGCTACGGCATGCGAACCTTCCACTATTTGTTTTTTATTATTTTTCATATTACCAATTACTAATGCCTAATTACTAATTTATTTATAATCTTCAACCATTTTAATGCATTTTACCGGACAATGTTTTGCACAAAGTCCACACCCCTTACAATAATCCAAATCACGATCATAAAAAACTCGTCCTTTACTATTTTTTTGACCGGTCGAAAAACAAACACCTTCCGGACAAACTTTACTGCACATACCACAACCAATACAAGCCTCATGATCAACTACGGGTTTATAAGTTCTCCAACCGCCTGTTTTATATTGAGTAGTTGTACCTGGCTTGACTGTTAAATTATATTTTAATTTTTTCATAATTATTTTTCAGTAACTTTATAGGATTTTTTCAATGCTTTTATATTTTTATCAATAATTTTTTGATCATATTTTTCTCCCAAATTATCTTTAATTGCCTTGGCAGCTGATTCAATTTTTATTAAATCACTAATTTGGGCGAAAGCACCAAGCATAGCCGTATTAATAATTGGTTTGCCGATTATTTCCAAAGCAATTTTCAAAACCGGTACACAATAAACTTTACCAGTATACCCTGGGCAAACTTCGCTTGCTAATTTATTGGAATTAATTAAAACAATTGTTTCTTTTTTGGCTCCTTCCAAAGGATTAGCTGCTTGAACCAAGCTGGGATCTTGAATAATTATAAAATCCGGCTGATAAATTTGTTCTCGGCTGCGAATAAATTTATTATCAATTTTTACAAAAGCCTTTACTGGAGCTCCTTTTCTTTCCACACCAAAACTTGGAAAAGCTTGTGCGGCTTCGCCGTCATAAAAAGCCGCCATGGCAATTAATTCTGCTAAAGTCACATTACCTTGGCCGCCTCGGCCATGTATTCTAATTTCTATCATAAATTGATTTATTTATTATTTTCTTGCTTTTGTTTTTCTTGTTCTTGCAAAAATAAAGCCCTGTCAATTATTTCTTTAAAAGTATCATGAGGGATAACGCCTTCAATTTTACTTCCGTTTATAAAAAAAGCCGGGGTACCAGTAATTCCCAATTTAGCCCCATCTTCTAAATCATTAAAAACTTCAAAAGAATATTTTTTATCATCCAAGCATTTATTAAATTGCTCGGTATCCAAGCCAAGAGTAACAGCAATTGATTTAAATTTTTCAATTGATAAATTGGCCTGATTACTAAAAATCATATCATGATAAGACCAAAACTCACCTTGCTCATCAGCGCATTCAGCTGCCATCGCTGCATTCAACGCTTGTGGATGTGAAGCCGCATCCACAAAATCACGATAAATAATCTTAACCTGGTCTTTGTATTCTTGACGAATTTGCTGAATAATGGGATTGGCTTGTTTACAAAAAGGACATTGGAAATCAGCAAATTCAACTATAACAACCTCTGCATCAACCGGTCCCCAATAAGGATCATCCTTTGTTTCAGCTACTTGCCGATTATTAACACTTAAAATCGGATTATCATTTATATTTTGAGACAAAGTATTAAAACCTTGAATATTAGACTGTGTCTTGATTTCTATTAAAAGTATTACCTGATAAATAAAAACTGCTAAATATATCAATAAAACAACGAAAACAACCAAGATAATTACTCCCCACCAACGTTGATGCCATTTTAATTTGGATTTATTCTTATTCTTATTTTTATTTTGTGGCATTGCCTTTTTTCCAATTAAAGTTTATAATTTTATTATAACATATTTTTGAATTTTTGCGTATTGACAGCTTTACAATGATTTGCTAACCTAATAAAAGATTAATTTATTAAAAATTATATGATCGTAAATATTATTCAAATAATTATCTCTATAATTTTAATTGCTGTAATTTTATTACAACAAAGAGGCACCGGACTGGGTGCTGCTTTTGGTGGTGAAGGCAATATCTATCGGACCAAGCGGGGCTTGGAAAAATCATTACATATTGTAACAATAATTTTAGTAATAATTTTTCTAGGTACAGCCCTATTCAACGTATTATATTAAATCACTCTCTCAAATATAATTTTTAAAATTTCTAACCGTGGCTTCAAAATTTAAATTTTTAAAAAATTTAAGTCAAAACTTGAAAAGTTTTGTTTTTTCGAATTTCACTAAAATGAAACAACAAAAAAAAATTAATACTCAAAAAAATTTAGATAAAAAAGTTTTAACAAAATTAAACGGGCACAAAGTGCCTAAATGGAAACAGCTCAAACAGTTTCCCAAAACTTTATCAAAACAAGAAAATTTACTAATAAAAATCTTGTCACTGATTATTTTAATTTCTTTTGTTTTTTTAATTTATACCAATTATTTTAAAGATTTAGAAACTGTCCCTAAAAACGGTGGTGAATTTACTGAAGGCTTGATCGGCTCACCTCTTTATATAAACCCAATTTTAGCTCAAAAACATATTGATGCTGATCTTGATTTAACTAGTTTGATTTTTTCCGGACTTTTAAAATATAACAAAGATTTGGAAATAGTCCCGGATTTGGCAGAAAAATACGAAATTTCCGAAGATCAAAAAACTTATACTTTTTATCTTAAACAAAATGTTCGCTGGCATGATAATGAAAAGCTAACGGCCAGTGATGTGGTTTTTACTATTCAAAGCATTCAAGATCCTGATTTTAAAAGTCCGTTTTATCGCAGCTTTGAAGGCGTAACAGTGGAAAAAATTGATGATTACATTGTCAGATTTACCCTACAAGAACCTTACGCTGCTTTTTTAAATATTTTAACAGTCGGAATTATTCCCCAGCATTTATGGTACGATATACCACCGATTAATGCTAAATTAGCCGTCTACAACCAAAAACCAATTGGTAGCGGTCCCTTTAAATTTTCTTCTTTGGTTAAGGAAAAAAGCGGTATTATTAAACTTTACACTTTAGAAAAAAACAAAAATTATTATGATCAGGAACCTTATATTAATGAGATAATATTTAAATTTTATCCTGATTATGCTAATGCAATTGAAGCCTTAATTAACAAAGAAGTGCAAAGCTTAAGTTTTTTACCAAAAGAATATTTAAATAAATTTGCCAATAAAAGAGATCTAAACATATACAATATTAATCTATCTCAATATACTGCGATCTTTTTTAATGAAAAAAACAATGACCTTTTAAAAGCTGGGGAAATCAGAGAAGCTTTAAGTTATGGTATTAATAAAAATAAAATTATTGATGATTTATTGCAAGGTCAAGGGCAAGCCATTAATGGGCCTATTTTACCTGGTTTTCTTGGTTATAATCCTGATATAAAAAAATATAATTATCAGCCGGAAAAATCTCTGGAGATTTTAGCTGATGCCGGCTGGAAATTAGATGGTGAATATCTTAAAAAAGATGATCAGGAATTAAAAATAACTTTAACTACAGTTGAACAAAATACGCAAATTGCGGCCGCTAATTTAATAAAAGAATTCTGGAATAGTATTGGTGTTAATGTTGAGTTGCAAATTATTCCCAGAGATCAAATTGAAAAAGAAATCATTGCACCGCGCAATTATCAGACTTTGCTTTATGGTGAAATAATCGGTTATGATCCAGATCCCTTCCCTTTTTGGCATTCTTCACAAAGAGAACATCCGGGTGTGAACTTAGCTAATTATGCTAATCGCAAAGTCGATCAATTACTGGAAGAAGCCCGACTAACAAATGACCCAACAATTCGTCAAGAAAAATATAAAGAATTTCAAAAATTATTAATTGAAGATCTACCAGCAATTTTCCTTTATACCCCAACTTATACTTATCCGATCAATAAAAAAATCAAAGGTATTGAAATCAAAAGAATTATTAATCCTTTTGATCGCTTTATTGATATTGAAAATTGGTATATAAAAACTAAAAAAAGTTTTTTTAAATAAAACTAATTAATTAAAAGTTTGAACTCTTAAAAATAGCGGTAAATTATACTTACCCAGTATATTTATTTACTGACTAAATCTCTTTTTTTGAGGGTACCCGTTAGGGTTAATTTTAAAAAATATGGCATATAAACAAAAAAAGTATTCTGGCTACTCTACAAAAAAAATGGGCCAGAAAACTTCATTTAAATCTTCTCAAAAATTAAAAATCATGGTACTTGGCGGCTTGGAAGAAGTCGGCCGCAACATGACCTTATTAGAATATGGTCAGGATATTATTATAATCGATATGGGCTTACAGTTTCCCGAAGAAGACATGCCTGGTATTGATTATATTATTCCTAATATTAGTTATTTGAAAGGCAAAGAAAAAAATATTAAAGGTGTTGTTATCACCCATAGTCATTATGATCATATTGGCGCCATTCCACATATTATACCCAAAATCGGCAATCCGATTATTTATACAGCCAAACTTTCAGTCGGTATTATTCAAAAAAGACAAGAAGAATATAAAAATTTACCTAAATTAAAATTTTATACAATAGATGAAAAAAGTAAATTAAATTTAGGATCTTTTAATGTTGAATTTTTCAGAGTTAATCATAATATTCCTGATAGTTTTGGCGTAGTTGTCCATACTCCGGTTGGAACTATTATTCATACTGGTGATTTTAAAATAGACCACAGCCCGATTAACGATATTCCGGCTGATTTAAATAAAATCGCCAGGATCGGGGCGCAAAATGTCTTGGCTTTAATGGCTGACAGTACTAATGCTGAAGAAGAAGGCCATCAAATTTCAGAAACTCATGTTTCTCGTGAGCTTGAAAGAATTTTTGAAGACGCCAAAGGCCGAATTATTGTCGGTACTTTTGCTTCATTATTAAACCGTGTTCAGCAAATAATTACCATGGCAGAAAAATTCAATCGCAAAGTTATGATTGAAGGACGTAGCATGAGAACTAATGTTGAAATTTCTCATAAATTAGGTTATTTAAAAATTAAACCAGGCACATTGATTGAATCTGAAAATTATAATCCTCGTAAATATCCGGATGATAAAATTATAATTATTGGTTCAGGAGCTCAAGGTGAACAGAACGCTTTTTTAGTCAGGTTTGCCAATGATGAACACCGATATCTGCAAGTTAAAGAAGGCGACACTATTATTTTTTCGTCTTCAGTCGTTCCTGGCAACGAAAGGACTATTCAAAATTTAAAAGATACGCTATATCGTAAAGGCGCCAAAGTCATTCATTATAAAATGATGGATGTACATGCTGGCGGACATGCCAAGAAAGAAGATTTAAAATTAATAATCAGGTTATTAAAACCTCAATATTATATTCCAATTGAAGCTAATCATTATATGCTAAGAATTAACGGTGAAGTGGCTGAAAGTATTGGTATCCCCAAAGAAAATATCTTTATTGCTAATAATGGGCAGATTATGGAATTTACAAAAAAAGGCGGCCGTTTGACTAATGAATTTGTTCCAACTGATTACGTCATGGTTGATGGGTTAGGTGTCGGCGATATTTCTAATATTGTTTTACGTGACAGACGAGTCATGGCTGCTGACGGCATGCTGGTGGTTATTGCCACAATTCAAGGTAAAACCGGTAAATTAATGGGGAATCCTGATATTATTTCTCGTGGGTTTGTTTATATGAAAGAAAATAAAAAATTAATTGAATCAACCAGAATGAAAGTCAAAAAAATCTGCGAAGATACTGATACCAAATCACCGGCTTTTGATGACTTTATTAAAAATAAAATCAGAGATGAAATCGGCCAATATCTTTATAAACAGACCAAACGACGCCCTATGATTTTACCGGTAGTTATCAAAGTTTAATTTGACAATTAAATTACAAATTTCTAAAATATATTTATGGAAACTAAATTCAACAAAAATAACTCTTGGTGGTGGACTTTACGCCTGAAGCCGTAAAGTCTAGTTTGAATTTTAGTTTTTAAATAAAACTTCCTGCTGATTTTACGGCAGGTGGTTTTATTTTTAGCCAAATTTTCAAAGGAGGTCATGATGAAAGAAAAACTTAAATGTCAGCACTGTGGTTTTCCCCTCAATCAAAAATCCCAAGCTTGGGGAAATACGACCTGGGAATGCACAAACAAAAACTGCCCTGGGAAACAAAGGAAAACCGCTTGGGGAAACTAAAAAACGGGCGCAAATTGCGCCCTAACTCAAAATCAATTACTTTACATAAACTTTAATTCACAGTAAAATTAAACATATGAAAGCTAAAAATAAAAAAACAGTTCTTTCCGGAATCCAGCCAACCGGTGAATTGCATATTGGTAATTATTTGGGTTCCTTAAAAAATTTTATTGAACTGCAAAATAAATATCAATGTTATTTTTTCTTGGCAACTTATCATTCAATAACTGAAAATCATGATTCTGAAAAGAAAAAACAGCAAATTATTAATTTAGCCATTGATTTTTTAGCTGTTGGCTTGGATCCGCAAAAATGTATTATTTTTAATCAAACCGATGTACCGCAATGTACTGAATTAGCTTGGATTTTTAATACTATTACACCTGTCACGGAATTGGAAAGAATGACTCAATTTAAAGACAAAGCAGCTCAGCAAGCCCAAAATATTAATATGGGACTTTTAGATTATCCTGTTTTACAAGCAGCTGATATTTTACTTTATCACCCGGATTTTGTACCAGTTGGTAAAGATCAAGAACAACATCTGGAATTAACCAATAAAATCGTTCGTTGGTTCAATAATAAATATGATAATTATTTTCAACCAGTAGAACCCAAATACACTAAAATTCCCAAAGTAATGTCTTTGCTTGAACCTGAGAAAAAAATGTCTAAAAGCGCTGGGCCTAAACATTATATTGGCATTAATGATTCCCCTGAAACAATCTTAAATAAACTTAAAGGTGCTGTGACTGGCACAGGTAAAGAAACCTTATTACCTCCGGGTGGACAAAATTTAATGACTTTATTAAGAGAATTTGGTACAGCAACCGAACTAAAATATTTTCAAAAACAAATTAAAAATAAAGACGTTAAATACGGTGAATTAAAACAAACTCTAGCTATAGCAATTGCGCAATATTTTGCGCCTTATCGCCAAAAAAGGCAAGAATTAGAAAAAAAACCTGATTATATTCAAAAAGTTTTAGATGAAGGCGCACAAAAAGCTGAAAAACTAGCGCAAAAAACCATTAAAGAAGTTAAAACTTTAATTGGTGTTTTATAAAAAATATTGACAAAAAGCCACATATATGTTAAAATAATAAGTATTATTCCCTAATTATAATTAGGGATCTGCTCTAAATATCCAAATGAGCAGAGATCGCTCCTTGTCTTTTTAGACTCGGAGAGGAAAGTCCGGACACCATAAAAAGGTAATGGGTAACACCCATCAACTAATCCGTAATGTTTAGTTAGGACCAGTGCCACAGAGACTATACTAGTACTGAGCTGCAAAGCAAAGTACCAAACGTGAAAAGTGTTTTGAGGTTTTTGTTCTCGAGATAAAAGCTACAAAACTCGGCCTCTGGTAACAGAGTGACCGTGGTAAACTTCTACCAGGTGCAAGAGCAAACTCACTAATTATTTTGGTGAAGACAAGTAGTTCGCTTGAGCTCTGACGCAAGAAAGAGCCCAGATAGATGATCTCCCCTTTTTTATAAAAAAGGGACAGAATCCGGCTTACTTATTTGGATATTTAGATTAGACAAAAAGGGCTTTTTAAAAGCCCTTTTAATTTGACAAATAATTTATGAAAAAAATAGACCTTATTTTTGCAACAATTTTAATCCCTTTGGATTTTTTAATGTTGATTCTGGCAGCTTTGACCGCTTATTATCTAAGGGGCGAATCTTTTGTAACTGAAATTAAACCGCTTATTTATGACTTATCCGTCTCCCAATATTTAAGTTGGGCTTTTTTGGTTGCCTTAATTTGGTTGATTATTTTTGCTTTAGCCGGTTTATATGCGATTAAAACTGATCGTAAGTTTATTGAAGAATTTTCTAAAATATTTTTAGCTTGTTCAACTGGTGTTTTAACAATTATTGTGGCTATTTTTTTACAACGCGAACTTTTCTCTTCACGTTTTATTATTTTAACTGCTTGGATTTTCTCTATCATTTACGTAACAATCGGTCGAATTATTATTTATAAAACTCAAAAAGCTTTGCTTAAACTTGGTTTAGGCGCCAAACGCATAATTATTATCGGTACTGATAGAAATACCAATACTATTATAAAAACCTTAAACCAAAAACCAGAATTAGGTTATAAAGTTATTAAATCTTTTAGTAATTTTAATTTAGAAATTAAAGAACAAATTTTAAATTTACATAAAAAAGAACACATCGATGAAATTATTCAAGCCGACCCCAATTTACCAAAAGATAAAACTCTTGATTTAATTGATTTCACAGAAGCCAATAATATTAGTTTTAGATTTTCAGCTGATATTTTCAAGACCAAAACCAGTCGCTTAGAAATAGATACTTTGGCTGGCATACCAATTTTTGAAATTAAAAAAACCAAATTAGAAGGCTGGGGCAGAGTTTATAAAAGAATTTTTGATATTGTTGGTTCTTTAATTTTAATTATCTTAACTTCACCAATCACGCTAGCTACTGCTATTGCCATTAAATTAGATTCCAAAGGTCCTGTCTTTTTCAGTAAATTGGATAATGGCCAGCCAGTTAAACGAGTCGGCCAATACGGCAAAACATTTAATTATTTTAAATTTCGTTCAATGATTCATCAATCCGACTCATTAAGATATTCACAGGCTTTAAAAGAAAAAAATCTCAGAAAAGATTCTCCCTTATTTAAAGTTAAAGACGATCCAAGAATTACCAAAGTCGGTAAATTTATCCGTAAATACAGTATTGACGAATTACCAGAACTATTTTTGGTTTTAATGGGCAAAATGAGCTTGGTTGGTCCCCGCCCCCATTATCCCGAAGAAGTTGCCAATTATAAAGATTTACATA
Source organism: Candidatus Buchananbacteria bacterium (assembly GCA_014729025.1). Lineage (GTDB taxonomy): Bacteria > Patescibacteriota > Patescibacteriia > CAIXNZ01 > CAIXNZ01 > WJKP01. The sequence goes on along the minus strand of WJKP01000042.1, from coordinate 11,879 downwards.
AAAGGGTTCTAGATATTAAACCGGGTATTACTGGTATGGCGCAAATTTCCGGTCGTTCCGATTTAAGTTTTAATGAAGAAATTAAATTAGATACTTATTATATTGAAAACTGGTCTTTATGGCTGGACATTCAAATCCTTTTAAAAACACCTAAAGTAGTTTTATTCCCTAAAAGAGAAGCATTATAATATAATCCATTGTTGTTAGGTAAAGAAACTAGTTTGATTATTATCTTGTTTAAAAACAGCCTTTCAGGCTGTTTTTTGTGCTTGATTTTTCCCACTAAATAAGATAAACTACGAGTATACAAAAAATAATATGCTTACGAAAGAATTAGAAAAAATAATTCAAGAAATTGTAAAAAAATCAGCTAAATTAAAAGATAAACATACAACAGCTAAAGGTGCCCCGGTTAATTATGCCTGTATTTTTGCCCAAAACAAGCAGGAATATGATGAATTACTAGTAGCTGCCAATAAAATCGGAAAAATTATTAAAGAAACACCTACTGGTTTTCTTTTTCAAATTGAACCGACACAAACCATCGCAGGAGTTTTAAAATTATTAAAAATTCGCCTGCCTGATCCGACCAGACTCGAACTTGGTGATGCTGATTTTACAATTTCTAATTTTAATGAATTTGAAAAAAAATATTTATCAAAAAAAGGATTTAAATTAATTCCAAAAGAAAATTTTTACATGATTGAACTAATGGATCCGGAATTTAATGTCAGGACATATTTCTCAAATCCCCCATTAGATCAGCAGCTTAATATTTTCTAATAAACTAATTTACAAATCTACTAATCCATGAAAGTTGCTCTACTACATGACTATCTTAATCAAGCTGGGGGAGCTGAAAGAGTTTTGCTGGCTTTGGCAGAACTTTTTCCTGATGCGCCGATTTATACTTTAATCCATGATAAAAAAAGACTGGCAGGCTTTGATAATAAAGATATCAGAACTTCTTTTTTGCAAAAAATGCCACTGGCCAGCTCTAAAATCCGCTGGTATTTACCTTTAATGCCAGTAGCAGTTGAACAGCTTGATTTGAGTAATTATGATGTGGTAATTTCTTCATCTTCAGCCTTAATCAAGGGTATTATTACTCATCCCCGCACGCTACATATTTGTTATTGCTATACACCGACTCGCTATCTTTGGTCTGATACCCATCAGTATCCCAAAGATATTCCTGAAGGCAAATTAGTCAAGCATGTCCTGCCGGTTTTTTTAAGTAAATTAAGACAATGGGATCATTTGGCTGCTCAAAGAGTTGATCATTTTGTGGCTCAATCAAATTTTATTGCCCAAAGAATTAAAAATTATTATAATCGTGACAGTTCCGCGATCATTCATCCTCCTACTGATACTGAAAATTTTTATATGTCTGATAAACTTGGGGATTACTATCTATTAATCTCCAGACTAAAAACTTACAAAAAAGTGGATTTAGCTGTTAAAGCTTTTAATAAACTGAATATCCCACTAAAAATAATCGGTATTGGCGAAGAAGAGCAAAAATTAAAAAAAATCGCCAAAGCAAATATTGAATTTTTAGGACACGTTTCAGAAGATGAAAAACGAAAACTACTTTCTCAATGTTTAGCTTTAATTCATCCGCAAGAAGAAGATTACGGCTTAACGCCAATAGAAGCCATGGCTTCTGGCCGACCAGTAATTGCTTATCAAGGCGGCGGTGCTTTAGAAACAGTTAAGGATAAGAAAACCGGCAAATTTTTCAACGAACAAACCTGGGAAGCTTTAATTGATACGGTTATCAAATTTGAGCCGAATAATTACAATCCCCAAGAAATTAAAAGTCACGCTGATAAATTTAATTCTAATAATTTTTATCAGCAAATGAAAAATTTTATCACTAAAACATATCAAGAATTTAAATCTTTTTAATGATGTCCAATAATCACTCTATGACAATAGGAATAGACGTCCGTTGTTTAATGCATAAAAATTATTCCGGAGTAGCTGAATACACTTATAATTTATTAACTCATTTATTTAAAGCCGATACTCAAAATTCATACAAACTTTTTTATAATTCAAAAGCCAATGTTTCAGCCACCTTACCAAAATTTGATCAATCAAATGTAAAATATCAAGGCTTTGAATATCCCAATAAACTTTTAAATTTAAGTTTTAAATTTTTCAATTATCCAAAAATTGATCAGCTCATCAAAGGGGCTGATAATTTTTTCTTACCTAATCTAATTTTCTCGGCAATATCTTCCAATTGTCAAAAAATTATTACTATCCATGACCTATCATTTGAACTTTTCCCTAATTTTTTTTCTTATAAACGTAATTTATGGCACAAAATAATTAATCCCCAAAAAATAATTAATAATTGTGATAAAATTATTGCTGTTTCTCAAAATACAAAAAATGATTTAATTAATTTATATGACATACCGGCTGATAAGATTGAAGTTGTTTATTCAGGCGTTGACCAGCAATTATATAATAAAATAAATGAACAAACAAAATTCAAATTAATCAAAGAAAAATATAAATTACCTGATGATTTTATTTTATATTTGGGTACTATTGAACCACGTAAAAATATAGAGGGGATTATTCAAGCTTTTAATTTATTTAAAGAAAAAAATAAAAAATTTAAAAACCTAAAATTAATTATTGCCGGTGATAAAGGCTGGAAATATAAAAAAGTTTTTGATCTGGCTCAAAAATCTCCATATAAACAAGATATTAAATTTATTGGTTATGTCAGCCGACAAGATAAACCATTATTATATAATTTGGCTAAAATATTTTTATTTCCTTCTTTTTACGAAGGATTTGGTTTGCCGGTTTTAGAAGCACAAGCCTGTGGCACACCAGTAATTGCCGGCCTAAACTCGGCTTTTCCTGAAATTTTAAAAAATAGTGCGTTATTAGTTAATCCTGATAATTTAAATGAAATCACCCAAGCAATCAAAGAACTTTTAACTGAACAAGCTCTCTATCAAGAACTAATAACCAAAGGTTTTGATAATATTCAAAATTTCAACTGGGATAAAACCGCCCAAGAAACTTTAAAAATTTTAAAGTCCCAATGAATTTATTTCCAATATAAAATTACTAACATCTAATGCCTAATTACTAATATATGTCTAAAATCGGCATTGATGCCAGAATGTATGGCAAACAGGTTTCGGGTATCGGTACTTATATTAAAAATATTACCGAACAAATTTTTGCATTGGATAAAAATAATGATTATTATCTTTTTTTGCTGGAACCGATTTTCTCTCAATATCAAAGACCACATGATAAAATCCATAAAATAAAAGTAAACTCAAACTGGTATTCATATGCGGAGCAAACTAAATTTTTAAACAAACTTAATCAATATAAACTGGATTTAATGCATTTCCCTCATTTTAATGCTCCTATTTTTTATAACCGTAAAAGAATTCATACTATTCACGACATAACCCCCAAATTTTTCCCCGGCCACAAACAAAAAACCTGGTGGCGTAAATTGGCTTATAATTTAACTATTAAAACCAGCTTTAAAAAATCAGCTAAAATCATTACCATTTCCAATAATACTAAAAAGGATTTAATTGATTATTTTCAAGTACCAGAAAATAAAATTACTGTTACTTACCTGGGCATAGAAAAACAGTTTAAACTTATTAAAAATTATGATAAAATAAAAGAGCTAAAAGCCAAATATGGCATTACCAAGCCTTATCTATTTTTTATTAGTGCTTGGCGGAACCATAAAAATTTTGAAGGCCTGATCAAAGCTTTTGAATTATTAAAAACTGAACATAAACTGGATTATCAATTAGTTTTGGGCGGAGCAGCTGACTCATATTATCCCAAAATAAACCAAACAATTGATCAATCAAAATTCAAAAATGACATTATTACCCCAGGATTTATTACTGATAAAGAACTGCCTTTATTTTATAATGCCGCTGAACTATTCGTGCTTCCTTCTTTTTATGAAGGTTTTGGCATAATCGGTCTTGAAGCAATGGCCTGCGGTACACCGGTTGTCTCGTCAAAGTCAACTTGTTTGCCGGAAATTATGGGTGATGCCGCAATTTATTTTCAACCCGAAAATAATAAAGAAATGGCTGAAAAAATTTATCAGGCATTGTCAGATGAAAATTTAAAAAACCAATTAATTGCCCGCGGATTTGAACAAATAAAAAAATATTCATGGCAAAAATGCGGCCAAGCAACTTTAAATATTTACAAACAATTACTTAATCAAGATTAATACTCAAAAATACCCATGCCAAAAGCCAAAACAAAAAAAACTACAAGGCAAAAAACGACAACTAGAAAAAAACCGACTAACAAAGCGGCTACTAAAAAATCGCCCCCGAAATCTACTCCAAAGAAAAAAAATAACGCTGCAAAATCTAGCAAAAAAAAATCCAGCAAACAAGCTAAAAAAACAGCCGCTACAATTACTCGTAAAAAAGTTGTCAAACAAAAAAAATCGCCTGCTAAAAAATCACCGGTTAAGAAAAAAATCAATAAACAAACCGGTGAATCTTTGCTTACTTCAAAAAAAATAAAAAGTAAACGAAATACAAACGCAATAAATAAATCAAGCGAAGAAAATAAAAATACAAAAAAATCATCAGAAACTGTTTCCAACCCAAAACTACAACAAATTCCCAAACAAAATAATTTCATAAAAAAGCAAAAAACACCAATTTCGCCTTATGTTTTGGATCTTAAATCAATTCAAGCAGAGCAGGCAAAAGAAAAACAATTAGAAAATCAACAAGCCCAAAATATTTCCCAGGAACTATTAACAAAATTAAATAAACAAAAAAATAAAATATACGACAGATTCCAAGCTGATACTGAAAAAAATCCCAAGTTTAAAAAGAAAGTTACATTGCCAAAATTACAAATTAAACTGCCTAAAATTAGTTTGCCTAAATTTACATTACCAAAATTAAGCAGGCCAAAAATAAATTTGCCCAAAATAAATCTACCGCAATTTAATTTACCCAAATTAAAACCTTTAGAAATTAAAATTGGTTCCATAAGTATTCCGCCATATTGGCAAAAAACTATTTTAGCTTTTATTGTTTTTTGTTTGATTTTTATTTTGCCTTTTAATCTTTATGGTTATTATCAAAAACTGCAAGGCAAAAAAAATACTGTTTTACAACAAACTGCGCAAGCTATTTGGCATTTAACTATTTCCCAAAAAGCCGCTGCAGCCAAAGATTTTTATTATACTCAATTCGAATTACAGGAAGCCAGCAATGATTTCCAAGCAGCCAAAAACGAACTTGGAGGTATTAATTTATTAACCAAAAATGCAATCAAATTATTCCCTTCAATTAATAAACAATTTATTACAGCGCAAAAATTAATCAGTGTTGGTGAAACATTGTCAAAAAGCGCAGCCATGGTCACGGCAACAATTGAATCTATTGAAATTAACGGCGAGCTTGATTCTTTAAATTTAACAGCCAAATTAAAAAAATTAAACGATGATTTTAATTTGATACTACCTGATTTAAAAAACGCTAACAATGAATTACAAGAAATTCATATTAATGAATTACCACTAGAATATCAATCGAAAGTAAAAAAATTACAACAAGCCTTACCTCTTTTAGTTAAAAATATTGATAATTTTGTTTCTTCTTCAGATTTACTCTTGACTTTATTGGGTGAAGATACAAAAAAACGATATTTATTTCTTTTCCAAAATAATAATGAATTAAGACCGACTGGCGGATTTATCGGCAGCTTTGCCTTAGTCGACATTGATCAAGGCAATATTCAAAAAATAAATATTCCAGGCGGCGGTCCTTATGATTTAAGAGCCGGATTAAAAGTTAACATGGAATCACCTAAGCCACTTCATATCATGAATCCGCGCTGGGAATTTCAAGATGCCAATTGGTTTGCTGATTTGCCAACTTCAGCTGATAAATTAATCTGGTTTTATGAAAAAAGCGGCGGACCAACTGTTGATGGGCTGGTTTTTATTAATGCCACATTTTTAGAAAAAATTTTAAAAATAATCGGGCCGATTGAATTACCTAACTATAATAAAACGATTACAGCTGATAATTTTTTCCAAGAAATTCAAACAAATGTTGAATTGGAATATGACAAAAGTATTAATAAGCCCAAAAAAATAATCGCTGATTTAACACCAATTATTATTGATAATCTTTTAAGCTCCGATCAAAAGCAATTTTCTGAAATTTTAAATATTTTTTTAAATGCCTTAAACGAAAAAGAAATCCAACTTTATTTTACCAATTACAGTTTAGAAAAACTTGTCTTGCAAAACAATTGGGGCGGGCAATTAAAACAAACTACTAAAGATTATTTAAATATAATAAGTACCAATATTGCTGGTGAAAAAACTGACGCTAAAATTGAACAAACAGCTAATTTAACGGTCGAAATACAGCCAGAAGGTTCTATTATCAATACTTTACAAATAACTAAAACGCATACGGGCAAAGCTGGTGAAAATTTTTATGGCGTGCCCAATGTTGATTATCTGAGAATCTATACCCCCAAAGACAGTGAACTTATCAGTGCCTCTGGTTTTGATCGAATGGAGCCGGAACTTTTTGAAATACTTAATCAAGGAATTTACCAAAAAGATGACATGATTGCTTTTACTGAAATGACCAAAAAAATTGATGAGCAAAGCCAAACTGAAATATTTACTGAGAATAATAAAACGGTTTTTGCCAACTGGCTTAAAATCAATCCCGGACAGACTAAAACTGTTACCTTAAAATACAAATTACCATTTAAACTTGATTTGGAAGCAACCAATGAAAATTTAAATTATTGGGATTTATTAAAAAATGAATTAAATTTAAATGGTGAAACTGATCACTTAAAAGATTATAACCTATTATGGCAGAAACAATCAGGTAAAAACTTTATGATAAATTTAACCATTGATTTTCCTAAAAACCTAAACTATCAAATGATTTATCCTGATAAGTTAAATCAAACTAATAATACTTTCAATTATCATGACTTACTAAATACTGATAAATTTTTTGTTACAACTTTTAGTTTAAAATAATTATGACTGCTAAAAACAAAACTAAAAAATTCAATAAAAAAAGTGCCACAAAAACCAAAAAGGCGCAAACAAAACTCAAAAATAAGGCTGATCAGTCAATCCAGAAATCATCAAAAAAAGTCTTAAAACAAAAAGACAAATCAACCAAGACACAAAGAAATAAAGCTAAGAAAAAAAATTCTTCGTCAATTTTTAAATCTCATAAAAATGAAATAGAAAAAGATTTAAAAGCCATTTATCAGGATGAAAAGGGAAAATTGCCAAAAATGACCGGGCTTGATTTTAAAAAAACAAATAAAAATTTACGAATTATTATTTATGTTATATTTTTATTAATTATAATTTTTACTGTTTCCTTTTTAGGCTTTTTAATCTTTCAACCAGCTCCCAAATTTACCAGCGAAAAAGTCAATTTAGAAATCAAAGCACCTTTTTCCGTTGTCTCTGGCGAAAAAATTGATTATGAAATAAAATATACTAATTTAGAAGAAATCAGTCTGACCAATGCTCAGTTAATTATCTATTTCCCCCGTGGTTTTATTTTTGAAAATGCAAATTTAGAACCAACCAATAATACCAATGAACAACAATCAAATATAAAAACTTGGCAACTTAATTACATTGCGCCCCAAAAATCAGATATCTTGGAAATAAAAGGCAGATTAATTGGCCAGATTGATTCCAAAGAAACAATTTCTGCTACTTTAAGTTATATACCAGCTAATTTTAGCTCAGAATTTCAAAAAACAAACAGCTTTAATACTGAAATAAGCGACAGTTTAATTGACCTTGAGATTAATCATCCCAGTCAAGCAGCGCATCAGGAAGAAACTGAATTAAATTTTATGATTAATAATAAAGCAAAAGAAATTGATTTGCAAAATTTACAAATAGAATTTAATTACCCGCCCGAGTTTACTATTTCAGAAAGTCAAATCATTGATCCCGAAGAAAAAGAACCGTTAATTTTAACTGAAGCAGAAACAGAAGAGATTAAAACTCAAAAAATTATCCCAATTGAAAATTTACAATCTCAAAGCCAAAAACAAATTATAATTAAAGGTGAATTTTCAGTCGAAGAAAGATTGGATGCTAATTTTAATTTACAGGTCAAATTAAAAGGCCCGGCTGAAGAATACTTTATCCAAAAACAAAAAAATTTCACAATTGATGTAATAAAAGGTGACCTTTTAACTACTTTAATCATTAAAGGTTCTAATCAAAACAAACCTGTTGATTTTGATGAAACATTAAATTATTTGCTTACACTTGAAAATAAAAGTAAAAATACGATAGGTAATATCAAAGTCAGGGCAGTTTTGGATTCGCCATTTTTAGATTGGGCCGGTTTAGACGATCCCAATGAAGGTATCAGAGAAGATCAGCAAATTCTTTGGACCAAAGAACAAATGCCGGCATTAGGCGTTTTATTTCCGGAAGAAGAAATTGAAATCAATTTTAAAATTAATTTACAAGAATTCCAAGAATCATCACGTTATCAAGCTGAAGATTACCAAGTAAAAAGTTTTTTTGAAGCGCAAATAAATCAAATTGACAATACTGAAACAGAGGTTGTGCAAGAAAGTAACATTATAATTAATGAAATCAATACTAATTTAAATTTAAATGCTAGTGCCAGATATTTTTCTGATAATAATTTAACAATCGGTTCCGGCCCCTTACCTCCTGTTGTGGGACAAGAAACAAACTATAAAATATTCTGGCAAATTAATAATTCTTTACATGAAATTACTGATATTGAAGTTAAAGCTAAATTACCGGATTATGTTAATTTTGAAAATCAAACTAAAATTTCAACCGGTGATCTATATTTAAATCCCAATAATGAAATTATTTGGCAAATCAGCCGTATTCCCACATCTGTCAAACAAAGTCAAGCTGAATTTGAAATATCAATTACACCGACTGAAGATGATGCTGATAAAATATTAACGCTTTTACCGGAAATTGCTTTAGAGGCAACTGATTCGCAAACTAAAGACCTTTTAAATAAAACTGTTTCCGGTATAACAACTAATTTAGAAGGCGATCCTCTGGCCGAAGGCAAAGGTTTAGTTCAAACAGAATAAATAAAAAAGGACAGCTTTATAAGCTGTCCTTTTTTAGCAAATTATTTTATTTAAACTTCTTAACTGTCTGATAAATTAAATGCCAAAAATTATTAACTACAAAATCAAAAGTTCCCGGATATTCAACTTCAAAACCACCAAAGCCTTTTTTAAAACGACTAACACCGGGGTAACGATCTTCAATGCCCCAAAAATCATAATATTGTAAGCCAAGCTGTTTAGCTTTTTTTATTGTCTGCCATTGCAATAAATGCGGCGCCATAACATTCTTATATTCAACTGATGAACCGCCATGCAAATAAGTTGCGGTATTACCATAAAAAACAACCAGATTAGCACAAATAACCTGATCATTATATTCAGCCAAATACAAACTGGCTGTTTTTAAATTGATTAAAAGTTTTTTATAATATTCTTTATTATAAACTTTAATATTTTTACGCGAATAAGTTTTGGAAATTAAATCATAAAAAATATCCAAATCCGCCAAAGCCCCTTCTTTAACCATAACCCCCTTTTTCTCAGCCAAACGAATATTATAACGGGTCTTTTGATGCATAGCTTTTAATAAATCTTCTTCACTTTGCTCCAAGCCCAAAATTAAAGTTTTGTCTGGCTGAACAGTTTTTGTTTTTTTAAAATTAAATTGCTCTAAATTTTGTTTTACTGGTTCTATTCTGACAAAAATACTATTTTCATTTTTCGCTAATTCAGTTAAAAATTTTAAATGCTCCTGATTTATTTTTACACTGGTTCTAGGTATATACAAATAACTTTTTTCAAAAGGCAAAATTATTTTAATAACCAAAAAATAATCACCATTTAAATCTAAATACCAAACCTTGCGGCCTAAATTTCTTTGTAAGGCACCCCAATTCCAAGACTGTAAAAACTGGCTCATTTTTACTGAACTAATTTTTTCATCCCATTGTTCTTTGTGTTTTATTTCTCTAAAAATCATTTATTTACTTAATATTTTTAAACACGCTTTGATTTTTTGTTCACCACCTTTGATTTTTTTATCAATCTGACGTAAAGCATCACGTGCCTCATCAAGCGGATAACCTAACCCGACCAAACCATCTATTACATCAGCATCTTCTGATTGTGATTCGGTTTTACCAGCCGGTATATTTTTTTCTGTTGAAAATTTATTTTTTAATTCAAGAACAATCCTTTCAGCGGTTTTTTTACCAATTCCTGAAACTTTGGTTAAAATCGAAGCATCTCCGGACATAATCGCTGATTCAATTTCTTCAACAGTTGCCAAACTCAAAACACCCAGCGCTGTTTTAGGACCAATACCCGAGACACTAACTAGTTTTTCAAACAAATACAATTTATCACGCGACTCAAAACCATAAAGATCCAAAGCATCTTCTTTAACACTTTGAAAACAAAAAACCTCAATTTCTTGATCAAGCTTTATTTTATTTGAGAATTCATTGGCTACAAAAATTTTATAACCAACATCATTATTAATTATTTCTATAAAATTTGGGTCAATATAAGAAATTTTTCCTTTTAAATATGAAATCATAAATTTAGTAGTTAATAATCTCTTGTGCCAATTTTATCAAAACCTTCAAAATAAATTTCTTTATCTTGTAAAATTTTTATAATTTTATAACGCCCTTTTGTAAAAATTTCATTATTTTCAATAAAATGTGTGGCTTCTAATATTATAATGCCGGCCCTTGGACGCGATAAAATCTCATTACCTTTTGTTTCAATTAAAGGTATTTCACCAAATAACCAATAATTACGCTGATCTTTTTTCAAAAAATTATAAATTTTTCCTACTTCAATATTTGGGGGGATACATTCTTCAATCCGGCGGTTACCTTTGTTAAACTCTTCAATATTTCTTAAAGCAAGATCAGGATTAAATTCAACTTTTATGCCCATATAATTATTGCTTAAATTCTTTTTTTAAAATTTCTTTAGCGTTTTTTAGAGCTTTCCCCCTGTGACTCACTGAATTTTTTTCTTCTGCAGTCATCTGAGCATTAGTCTTGCCCAGGTTTTCATTTAAAAATATTGGATCATAGCCAAAGCCTTGTTTGCCTTTTGGCGTCTGAATAATTTTACCCCTGTAAATCCCTTCGCAAGTTCTAATTTTTTCAGACTCAGGATCATATATAGCAATGACTGAGCGAAACTGAGCACCTCTTTTTTTATCAGAAACTGCTTGCATTTCCCTAAGTAATTTTAAATAACGATCTTTATCAGTGCCGGAGGCATAGCGGGCGGATAAAACACCTGGACGTCCATTTAAAGCGTCTACTTCCAGCCCCGCGTCTTCAGCTAAAGTTAATAAACCAGTTTTATTACCATAAGTCATCGCTTTTATAATGGCATTGCCTTCCATTGTTATGGCTGGTTCTTGGACTGCAGAATCTTCAGGTAAATTCACATTTTCTAAACCTACAATATCCATAGCAAAATCAGTCAATTCTTTTTTTATCTCTTTTATCTTTCCTTGATTTTTAGTTGCGATCAATAATTTCTTCATAAATTATTTCTTTTTTCTTAAAATACTCATGACTGGCAGTTCTTTGTCCAAATTTATCAAAACCTGTTTATCTTGTCCGCCATGAGCCTGTTTAACATATTCTTTTTTATCCAAATCATAAAGTTGGGGCAATTTAATTTTGAAATTATTATCTTTCGGTAAAATTACTTCCACTTTTTCACCTTGTCTTAAAACATTATGAACT
>WJKP01000041.1 GCA_014729025.1 Candidatus Buchananbacteria bacterium | reverse complement strand
TAATATAATTACGTTTGTTATTCTCCACCAGAGGCGGATCCGCCTTCGGCGGAAATTCTTTTTCATTACGGATAACCCGGTCATGGAATGAACGTTGCCAGGCAAAATGAAAATCATTTCTTTTATTAATTTCCCTGGTAACGGATGATTTAAATTGATGGATTATTTTGGACAGCAACATCTGGGTGTTCTGTAGGGGGCGCAGATCTGCGTCCCCTACAATTTTACGTTGTTCCTCTTCGTTATTATAATATCCCATGAATATGATTAGGCATTATAATAAAATCATCTAATTTTATATAAGATCTTAATTTAGGTGTATTTAACAATTTTCCCTATTTTTGTTTTTATCTAATCCCACCTTAATTTTAACTTTATTGTAGGCTAAAGTCAATTTTGACAATTTTAAAATAAAAAATCCGGCAAGGACAATGTCCTTGCCGGGCTATATAGGTCTTTTTGAGATTAGTATTTTACTTTACCCCAGATACGTCCAGTGATTTTCATGGACGAGCCTTCTCCGCAACACCCCCCACTTGAATGGCTATAGGTTGTTTCATAGCCAAATTCAGCTTCTTTTGCTCCCTGACTTACGGCTTTTACTAACGCGTCAGAACAGCCTTGGGCTTTGGTATTTGATGCCTGAGCAATTCCTTTTATAGCAGTCTTTTTCAGGATTGTACCTTTATTTATTCTCAACGCTCTTAAAGCGTTTTCGTCGAATTCAAATGGCGGTGTAGTTATTGGAGTGATCGGTACAACGGGCCTAACTACAGAAACGCTACGTGTGATGGGAAAAAGTGGTTCTTCTTTTTCCTCATATCTTTGTGTTAATGGATTCCATTCCATGTCTTTAATCATAGTAAATCTCCTTTTTGATTATTTTTTCTTTTTTTGCATCAATTTGTAATAAAAGAGCGGATCGTTTAGGTCTGGTGTGTCATCCTCCTCATCTAGTACAATTTCCTGCTTTCCGGTTTCAAGGTTCCACCTCATTCTAAAAGGTACACTTGGTAGTTCCGGTTCAGTAGGTTGAAATGTTGAAAGTTTACGTTCACCTTGGTCGATCAGATCAGAAATATCAAGTGATGAATTGCCGATAGTTGTATTTCCCGCACTTTGATTGAATCCTTGAAACTGTTTGGCCATTTTTAAACCAAATTTTATCCTTGATTCTTTGTCTTTGCAATCATCTAATGACGGTCTATGAAGCAGTCCTGTGACATTTACCTCTGCACCGACATCAATACTAGGTCCTAGCCGACTTTGGGCATCTTTAGCCCATTTTTCAGCCATTGCGTCAGCAATAGCTCTTTCACCATGATTGACTAGTCTATCCATTTTTATTTTTTCTGCGACAGGATCATCAAAGATTCCTGTCCAAAATCTTAGAAAAGAGTCAAATAATCCCATTTTATTCCTCCTTGTTGAGGGTTAAATATTTTTAAAAAGAACTATATTTAAATTATCTAACCTTATAATATTGATTAGATTTTGTCAAGAGATGTGTATATTTTCATTATAGCAAGAAATATTACTATTACAAAAGCCCAATCATCCAGATTGAGCTTTTGGAGCGAAATTGTCTATCAACTTGAATAATATTTGAGGATCATCGTTTTTGTTCCCGATCAAAAAGCGGATCATATCTATCACAACAAGAACTTATGGCATAATAAACTGTCTGATCTCGATAATCACATTTATATACCGCAGTATAATCCTTATCATCACCCAAATTGGCTAAAATCTGCTTAACCCAGTCTGGTTCTGGTTCGGATGCTAGGTTGCAAGCCGTAAAAACCAAAACAAAAGCCAATAACATCAAGTAAATTAAAATTAATTTTCTCATAGGTTTTATTTAATTTCTTCAGTTAATTGTTTGATGTCGGACATAGAATTTAATTATTATTTAAAAACGGTAAATCCATAAAATAATTTTTACTTTCCTGCGGATCAACATAAACATTAATTATATTAGGTATTTCTTTGTCAGCTGGTTTTTTATAAATATATTTGGATAAATATTCTTTTGGTTTATGACTTTGAGGATCAATACCTTTGGTTTTGATCACATAATAATTGTATTTGCCTTTATGACTGTTATAATTTCTGCCTTCTATTTTAATAAAATCGGTTTCAATTTTCAAACCTTGTGATTTTAATTTGGCAATTCTTTTGGTTTCTTTTTTTGGCGCAATTAGTAAAGCATATAAACCGCCCAGGACCATAATGGCAATGACAACAGCTTCGGTTATTTTAGCATATAAATCTTGGTTGTCAGGTTTTTGAACAAGCTGCCAAAAAGCATATGTAATCATTAAAACTATTAAAACGATTAATAAGATTTTTAAATTTTTTCTCATAAATTTTATTTATTCTAAAATCTCTGTACATTTATTATCACGACATTCAAATTCAGGCGGTTCAATACAACCGTAAATGCAATCAGATTCATAATCATCAATCAGCTTTTGGATTCTTGCAGCTTCATCAATATTAACATAAATATAACAACCAAACGGACATTGGCCGGTCAACTGGACACAATCTGATGTTTGCTGGCAATAATTGGCCTGGTTAATTTGTTCTTGTATTATTTGTTGTTCAGTATCTCTATCAAAATAAAAAAACAAAACAAAACCAAGTATGACAATGATTATGATTAGTAAAAAAAATATTTTTTTAGGCATATTTTTGAATGTGGATTTTTTCTTCATAAGTTTTAGGGCTTTTTATTTTAATAACTATAAGTATCAATAATACTGCCAAGATTATTTTTTAAAGTAGCCGTATCACCGCTGTTATTCCAAATTGCAGAATAAGTATAACACCAGTATAATTCGGTGGCAGTATCAGTACCGCAGCCGGTATAGATTTTTATTAAGGAATTGGCCGGTAACGTAATATTTTTAAAATTATAAGTTTTACCACTTTCATCATTTAAAGTATAACCGTTTAAATTAATCTCGTTTAATGAATTATTGGTTACCACAACATATTCATCAGGTTCTTTATTACTGACTATGCCGTCATAAAAAATATAAGAGATTCCCAGATCAGTAAAATCATTAGCCACGCTGCAAGCATTCTCAGTCCACATACCGTAATTATTATTTTGCGCTTGCATTTCATAATCAGCATATTGCTCGGCTTTATCAAAAGCAAAATTTAAATACGCCTTAGCATAACCTTGTTTGATCATTTCCGCATTAATATCTGTACTATCCAGAATAACATATCTTAAAAGCCGGTTATATTTATCACGATCAGCTGACTGTGAATCCGGCATTAAGCTGACTTTTTTATTATTAATTAATTCAGTCAATTTGTTTTTAGCATTAGTGGCAAAACATTCTGACCCGCTTAATTCAGGCGCATCAATACCCAGCAACCTTATTTTTTCATCAGTGCCATTAATATCAACGTGAATCGTATCACCATCAGTCACATAAGTGACTAAATATTCGGGCTCGGAATTATTATTATTATCATTGTCAATAATATTAATTTGTTGACCGGCCGGGATTAAATCAAGATTTTGATTGGTTATACCCAACCCCAAAAAACGCATAATACTATAAGCAGCCTCACCGTCTTTCAAATAAATCCTGCGACAAGTTTTGGGGTAAATATACCAAGCTTCACCGTTTTTCTGGACTTGTAATAAAATAGTGCCTTTTAAACGGTTAGCTAAAGCATTACTTTGACAAATACTGGTGGCATTATTCATTTCATTGGTATCATTGACTATCGGAATTTTATTTAAATC
>WJKP01000040.1 GCA_014729025.1 Candidatus Buchananbacteria bacterium | reverse complement strand
TTTTTAGATCAAAATTTATTAAAAGAAAATTTAGCCAAACAAACAGAATTAAAAGGTCAAACAGCTCAGCCAGGCAAAGTCAAGGGGATTGTTAAATTAGTTTTAGGTGCACAGCATATTAAAAAAATACAAGATGGTGATATTTTAGTTGCAGTTGCTACCAGTCCCCAATTATTACCAGCCATGAAAAAGGCGACTGCTTTTATAACTGATATTGGAGGCATAACTTCACATGCGGCAATTGTATCTCGAGAAATGAATAAACCTTGTATTGTTGGTACTAAAAATGCTTCACAAGTTTTAAATGACGGCATGGAGATTGAGGTAAATGCTGATAAAGGAATTGTGAGAATATTAAAATAACGCCCCCACCGTCATTCCGAGTCCCGCTTTGCGGGACGAGGAATCTCCTTGGAATTGGGTGAAAAAGAGATCCTTCGCTTCGCTCGGGATGACGGACGGTGGGGCATTTTAAAAATATGACTAAAAAATCTTTCGCGGTTTATATAATGATGAATAAAATGAGAACAGTTAATTATACTGGAGTAACTAGTGATCTTGTTGGTAGAGTCTGGCAACATAAAAATAAAGTGTATGACGGATTTACTAAAAGATATAATATTAATCGTTTAGTATATTATGAATTTTTAGGTTCCGCTGAATCGGCTATTGCCAGGGAAAAAGAAGTAAAGGGTTGGTCAAAAGATAAAAAGATAGAATTAATAAAATCTAAAAATCCCCATTTTAAAGATTTATACGATGATATTTTAAAATAACTTATCAACAATTGAACCATTAAAAAATTTCCTGTATTATTGACTAATAGTTTAATTATTAATTGTTTAACCCATGTCAAAAATTCAGGAAATTTATGATCGTATAAAGCAATTTAAAGAAGAACAAAAAGCTATCCGCCAGGCTTATAAAGACGAACTAGCCAATAACCAGGAATATCAGGAAGTCAAAGATGAGCTGGAATCTTTAAAACAACAAAAAAAAGAAATTGAAAATGTTATCAAACAATCAATGATTAAAGATTTTGAAAAATTGGAAGATTTAAAACTGGATATAGATACTGATAATGAAATGATAAGTGATCTAGCTTTTAATAAATTAATGAAAGGTGAAACAGTAGAAATTGAGGATGAATGGGGTAATAAATATATACCGGTTTTTAAAGTGAAATTTGAAAAAGAAAAATAAACGCCCCCACCGTTGTTTTTAGTAATTATTATAAATAATATGATATAATTGACATATATAAGAAAGACATGTTAATTTGATTTATTATGGCATTTACTAAAAAAATGAAAGATATTTTATTGAAAAAATTGTGGGGAAAAGAATATGTGCCTAGTGGACTTTACGAACTGGAGCATTATTTTCGTGTTTATGAGCCAATTCATTTTAAACATGATAAACAGGGCAATGAAATAATTGCTGTAAGTACAAATTTTAAATATGGTTCAATTATTACCTCTGCTGAAAATGAAAAAGATTTAGACGTCAAAATAAAAGATGCAATTTTGACTTCTTTTGAATTGCCTTCTTCTTATGCTGAGGAAGCTGGTTTGCATAAAGTTAATGAAAATCAGGAAGCTTATGCCCTCGCTTAGTGAATTACCAGGAGAGATTAAACGAAGAAAATTTACCAAGGCGTTAAAGCGACTTGGTTTTATTATAAATAAAAAAAGGTGGCGACGGCAGCCATTATAAAATAATTTGGCCTCAAAACGATAAATCAGTAACACTACCAAAAGAAATAAGAAAAGATGTTTTATATTATATAATTAAAGAAATAGAGGATATCAGTGATATTAATTGGCAAGATATAGAAAAAGAGTTATGAACATAAATTTTAAACAAAAATTCAATATGCCGACAGATCAATTAATCCGCCGTTGCGGTTATGGTTTAGTGCGTGACCCGCGAGCAAAACAGCGCAGTTATTCTCGCCGTTTGGGGCAGTCTGGGTTTTATCCGCGTTTTCATATGTATGTAAATTCGGAAGATCCATTAATTTTAAGCATCCATATTGACCAAAAACAAGCTTCTTATGAGGGGCAAAAAGCTCATTCGGGTGATTATGATTCAGATTTAGTTAAGCAAGAAGCAGAAAGGATTTATAATTTAATAAGGCAAGAAACAAGCGCTGGGAGTGTTAATCAAGAAGAAGAAAAAGCCGGATTTTTTAATCGATTATTTGGTAAATAGATTGGAAATTAGAATGTTAGGATAAGTAATTACAAGTGGGATTTGCCAATACATTTTTTTTTGTGTAAAATATATTAAAGGGGAATTAAGATTAATAGCTTAATTTTTTTATTTTATGAGAGTAGTTTTATTAAAAAAAATCGCTAATTTGGGGCAGACAGGAGAAATCAAAGAAGTAGCTGACGGTTATGCTCGTAATTTTTTATTACCCCAAGGTTTGGTAAAAGTTGCCACCGAAGCTGTTATTAAACAGCTTGAATTAAAAAAACAAAAACAGCAGAAAAAATCAGTCAATAAGGCAAAGCAATATAAAGAATTGGCCAAAAAAATTAATAATTTAAAAATTATTATGCAAGCTAAGGCTGATGATAAAAAAACACTATTTGCTGCAGTTAAAGAAGCTGATATTGCCCAGGAATTAAAAAATCGTAATTATGATATTCCGGTTCAGTTTATTAAATTAGATCAACCAATTAAACAGCTTGGTTATTATGATATCCAAATACGGTTTGATGACGAACTGACCTCAAAGATAGGACTAACCATTAAAAGAGAGGACTCATAGCCTCTCTTTTTTAAATACTAAACACTAAATCCTAAAAGTTAAACAAATTATAAATTAGAATTTTTTAAACCTTAAACTTCTAATTTAAGATTTGAAAAATTAGAGCTTGTTTAGTATTTAGATATTCGTATTTTGTTTTTTTAATATTAATATACAAATATATGACACATAAATTTATTTTCGTGGTTGGCGGTGTAATGTCGGGCGTTGGCAAGGGCGTGGCCAGTGCTTCTATTGGTAAAGTTTTACAGTCAAAAGGTTATAAAGTGACGGCCATTAAAATTGATCCTTATATTAATGTTGATGCCGGTACTATGAATCCGACAGAACATGGAGAAGTTTTTGTAACTGATGACGGTGATGAAACTGATCAGGATATCGGTAATTATGAACGATTTTTGGATCAGGATATTAATTCGCCAAATTACATGACCACTGGCCGCGTTTATTTAAGTGTTATACAAAGAGAAAGAAATTTGGAATATGACGGTAAATGTGTTGAAGTAGTTCCGCACGTGCCGGAAGAAGTAATTAATAGAATTAAAAAAGCCGCTGATTTGGCTGGAGCTGATTTTACGATTATTGAAGTTGGTGGAACAGTCGGGGAGTATCAAAATATTTTATTTTTAGAAGCAATTCGTATTTTAAGAACGGAAATACCCGATGACGTGATGACAATTATGGTTAGTTATTTACCAATACCGTCGAAAGTAGGTGAAATGAAAACTAAGCCAACGCAAAATGCTGTTAGAACATTAAATTCAACAGGTATTTTCCCAAGTTTTATATTATGCCGTTCAGCTATGCCGATTGATGAGATTAGGCGTAAAAAATTGGCTACTTTTTGTAATATTCCCAAAGATAATGCTATTTCTGCGCCTGATGTAGATAATATTTATAAAATTCCGATTAATTTTGATAACCAAGGTTTGGGCGATAAAATTTTACAGTCATTTAATTTATCTCCTCAACAAAAAGATTTGCAGGATTGGCGTAATTTATTTAATAAAATTGAAAAATTAGATAAAAAAGTTAAAATCGGTATTGCCGGTAAATATTTTGCGACCGGTGATTTTACTTTGGCTGATTCTTATATTTCAGTTATTGAAGCAATTAAACACGCTGGCTGGGCTAATAATGTTTTACCTGAATTAATCTGGCTTAATACTGAAGAATACGAACAAAATCCGGGAAAGATAGAAGAATTAAATAAATTTAGCGGTATAATTGTGCCAGGTGGTTTTGGTAGCCGAGGAGTGGAAGGTAAAATAATGGCTATTCAGTATTGCCGGGAAAATAATATACCTTATTTAGGCTTGTGTTATGGTATGCAATTGGCCACTATTGAATTTGCTCGCAATGTAGTGGGGATAGAAGATGTAAATTCAGAAGAGGTTAATCCTAATTGTAAAAATCCGGTTATACATATAATGCCTGATCAGAAAAAGAAAGTTGCCGATAAGGATATGGGCGGCACAATGAGACTGGGAGCTTATCCTTGCGTGTTAAATGAAACTTCAAAATCTTTTGAAGCTTATGGTCAAAAAGAAATATCAGAACGGCATCGTCACCGTTATGAATTTAATAATGATTATCGTCAGCAAATGACTGAAAAAGGCTTGCTTTTAGCCGGGTTATCGCCGGATGAGAATTTAGTGGAAATTATTGAAATCCCTGATCATAAATTTTTTGTAGGTACTCAGTTTCATCCAGAATTCAAATCACGGCCATTAAAACCTCACCCGTTGTTCAGGGAATTTATAAAAGCAGCTATTAATTAAAAATTAATAATAAAATTATGCCAGAACAGGTTAATGAAAAATTAAATGATAAAAAAGAACCAGGGATTAAAACTTATGAGACAGGCTTACCTGGCCAAGAAGTCAAGGTTGCCAATTCAATGACCGGTGATCAGTTGGAAGTAAGCCAATTTGAATTAGATGAAGATGATTTAGAAAGTAATGATAAAATTGAAATAGCAGATTTGTTTTCTGAAAATCCTGAGGATATAATGGAAGTTAGCAGTGAAGATTTGGATTTGGAAGGTTTTCCTAAACAAGGTGAATATTTTTTAATTACCGCTGATAGTCAAGACAAAATTAAAAAAACTTTGAGTGAATTGGGTTATAAAGTAGAAGAAATTGCGGATATTGGCATTACAGCCAGTAAAGAAGGCCAGTCTTTTTCTTTTATTTTTGCCGAGACCCCAGAAGCTGAACAAAAAAGAGAGAAAAAAGAAAATAAAGAGGATTTGGCTGAGTCCGAAGTTAATGCCAAGGTAAAGAACCAAGCCGTATTAGAATCACGTAATTATTTTCAAAAAAAAATAGAAGCATTAACCCAAACTCTTACGGCTAATAAAACTAAAATTGAAGAATTTTTTAGCAAAATAAAATCAGCCGATAATATTAAAGAATCAGATTTGGACTCTTTGGTAGATATTGGTTTGGATAAAAAAGCGATTAAAAGTACCTTGGTTAAGATATTGCCGATTAAAAATCAGTCTTCGGCGGCTAATCTTTTTGTTAAAATTATTTTAGAAGAAAATGATCCTGCCAAATTAACCGTCGAGAGTGAGCAGCTTTTTAGTGAAGGTAATAGCTGGTACCATACTACTTCAGAAGGCCAGGCAGCTTTGCAGGAGATAGAATCAAGAGTTAGATCTGAAATTAAAGATAAACAAGAAGAACAAACAGAAATTGAAAGCGAAATTGACGATCAATAAATTTTAAAAATAAAAAAAATACCCCGAACAAGTTCGGGGTCCCTCTGTTATTCATTTCAATGTAGCCGGAGGGACGCTATCATTGATGCCTGCCATTTTATTGATTTTGCACTGGCAGGAAAATGCAAAACCTCACCCCTGTTTTTTCTCCCAGGCGACCGAGGATCGTCATTGCACCAGGATGATTTGTCAATGGTTTGAGGTAAATAAAAAATTGGTTTTCTTATGGATTTCATTTTTTTTAATTTAAAAGGCTAAAGCCTGAACTCCATGTTAAAACCAATTTTTTATTTTTTTTCTGGTAAAACGTGAATAAATTTAGTTTTTTTTAGGTTATTGTCGTATTTACGGATTTTCTTTTCAGTAAATTTGACAATACCATCAATTACAGCAAATAAAGTATCATCTTTGCCTTGCATAACGTTTTGGCCGGGTTTGATTTTTGTTCCTCTTTGCCGAATCAAAATATTACCAGCTTTAACTAGCTGCCCTTCATAACGTTTTACACCTAATCTTTTGGAGACTGAATCGCGCCCCAGGGCGGTAGAGCCTCCTGCTTTCTTATGTGCCATATTGGTTAGTAATTAATAATTAAAGATATGAATATATTAACAAAAAGATTTAGACTTGTCAACAGGGGATTGACTCTATTTTTATATTTGATATACTAATAAAACCAACTAAGTTGGTTGGTATTACGAAATAAATTTATGACGTTTTCAACAAAAGCAGCTTATGGTTTAAGGGCAATGGTTGATTTAGCTAAAAAGCAAGATAAAGAGCCTTATTCTTTAGCCAAAATTGCTAAGGATGAGAATATTTCTTTGGCTTATCTTGAGCGCCTTTTTGCCAAATTAAAAAAAGCCGGTTTAGTGAAAAGTACCAAAGGGGCTAAAGGTGGTTATGAATTAGTCAAACCAGCTAAGCAAATATCAGTCAGAGATATTTTTTTAGCCCTGGAAGGGGATTTATCTCCGTATAATTGTGTTAAGTTGGCTAATGCCTGTAAATTAGCTGGTTGCGATTGTTCGGCCAAGCAAGTTTGGCATTTATTGGAATGTGAAATCAATAAGACTTTAGAATCAATTAAATTAAAAGATTTAATAAGATAGAGTACTGGCAATTGGGCAATAGGCATTAGTTATTGGAAATTCTTATTACAAATGCCTATTGCCTAATTACTAATTACTAATTCTATGCAATATACGGATATAGTGCTGGATCACTTTAAAAATCCCCGTAATCAAGGAGAGCTTAAAGATGCTGATGGAGTTGGCGAAGTGGGTAATCCTGTTTGCGGTGATATGATGAAAATATATATTAAAGTTGGTAAAGATGAGCAAGGGCAAGCGGTGATAGAGGATATTAAGTTTCAAACGTTAGGCTGTGGCGCAGCAATTGCTGCCTCTTCAATGCTAACAGAAGTAGCCAAAGGTTTAACTTTAGATAAAGCCCAGAAGATTACCAGAGAAGATATAGTTGAAAAATTAGGCGGATTACCTAAAGAAAAAATCCATTGCTCTGTTTTGGCTCAGGAGGGTTTAAAAAAGGCAATAGCTCAATATAAGGGTGAAACTTTTACTGAATCAAAAGATACTGATGATGCTAAGCATGCTCATTGTTAATAATTAGCTAGGAGCTCTAAGCAATGGGTTTAGGGCTTAATTATGATAATATGTTTAATAAATTAACTGCTTAGAGCCAAAAGCCAAAAGCCCAAAGCTCAAAACCAGATAAAAATATGAAAAAACAAGTTGAAGAAATTTTAAGTAAAATTCGCCCTTCGTTACAAGCCGACGGCGGTGACGTTGAATTAGTTGATGTTGATGAAGAGCAGGGGATTGTTAAGGTTAAATTGCAAGGTGCTTGCGCCAATTGTCCTATGTCACAAATGACTTTAAAGATGGGCATTGAACAGGAAATTAAAAAACAAATTAAAGATGTAAAAGAAGTTATTGCTGTTTAATTAAGATGTTATATTGGTTTATATGAAAGTTTTATAAGGTTTTTATAAGATTGCTTAAATATTGATAATAATTCGTATTTTAATTAGTATATTTGTAACTTTATGCAAAAAATATATTTGGATCATAGCGCTACTACACCACTTGATCCGCAGGTTCTAAAAAAAATGCAACCTTATTTGACTGATGTTTTTGGCAATGCTTCATCAGCTCATTCTTTTGGCCAGGAAGCAATGAAAGGTATTGATTGGGCTAGGGAACAGTTGGTTAATCTTTTTGGTTGCAAATTTAAAGAAATTATTTTTACTTCTGGCGCGACTGAGTCGAATAATTTGGTTATTCAGGGTATTTTAAAGGCTTTTAAACAGAATAAAGATGAAAAATATCATATTATAACTTCCAAGATTGAGCATCCGGCGGTTTTGGAACCATGTCAGGAATTAGTTAAGCAAGGTTTAATTGAAGTGACTTATGTCGGAGTTGATAAAAAAGGTTTGGTTAATGTCGCAGAAATTAAAAAAGCAATTAAAGATAATACTATTTTAGTTTCAATCATGTATGTTAATAATGAAATCGGTACTATTCAGCCGATTCGGGAAATCGGTAAAATGATTGAAAAAGTAAATAAACAAAGACTTAAAGAAAAAGACAAAGTTAGTGTATTTGATAAAGTTTATTTCCATACTGATGCTGTTCAGGCAGTTAATTATTGTAAAATGAACGCGCCTTATTTGCATGCTGATTTAATCACTATTTCTGCTCATAAAATTTACGGGCCTAAGGGGGTAGGCGCTTTTTATATACGTGAAAACACGCCGCTTAAAGCTATAACTTTGGGCGGTCATCAGGAATATAATTTTCGGCCAGGTACTTATAATGTAGCCGGTATAGTCGGTTTAGGCGCTGCAGTTGAATTAATTAATGATCGCGTAGCTAATGAAAAAATAAATCAGCAAATTGAAAAATTACGTGATAAATTAATTAGCGGGTTAAAAAATAAAATACCAGATATTAAGATAAATGGCGACATGGAAAATCGGGTGCCGGCTAATGCCAATATTAGTTTTTTAAATGCTGAAGGCGAGAGTATGCTTTTGATGCTTGATTTGGAAGATATTGCTGTTTCAACCGGTTCGGCCTGTGCTTCAGGTTCATTAGAACCTTCACATGTTTTACGAGCGCTTGGTATTCCGCCTGAAATTTGTCATGCTTCTTTGAGATTTACTTTAGGTAAGGGGACAACTGGTAAGGAGATAAATAAAGTGATTGAAGTTTTGCCACCGATTATTGAGCGTTTACGTAAGATGTCACCGCTTAAATAATAATAAATTACAAAGATTTTAATAATAAAGCAAGCTGCTTGGCTTTGCTTTTTTTTTATGCTAAGATGAATTTGTTAATAAAAACTTATGCTTTTTTATAATATTTCAAAATTTTTAGATAATCCCTACCGAGAAGATTTGGTAGTGAAAATTAGTTTCATATTGAGTTTGATTATAAATATTATGATTTGGCTGGCTTTGTATTTTAAATTATACCCGTTTTCTTATTTGACAGAATATGGCCAAATTTATTTGCATTATAATATTTATTTTGGTATTGACAGTATTGGTCCCTGGTACATACCTTTTGTAATTCCGGCTTTGGGGCTTTTTATTATTTTATTTAATAATATTTTGGCTTATATTTTTTATTTAACTGAAAAAATTATCAGTTATGTTTTAATAATTTCTCAGACAGTTTTGCAAACAGTATTATTAGCTGCAGCGGTTTTTGTGATTTTGCTTAATATTTAAATCTTAAATAAGTATTATGGATACTTTCATTATTATTAAAATCTTTTTTTTAACTACTTTGGCTTTTGTGGTGACAATTTTATGGACTCCTTTATTGACTCATTTTCTTTACAAATATCGTTTGGGTAAAAAAATTAGAGACGGAGAGGAAGCTCCGGTTATGGCTAAAATGCATGAGCATAAGGCTGGAACACCGACTATGGGCGGAATTTTGGTTTGGTTGACTACTTTAGTTTTGGCCGTGGTTTTATTTTATTTGGCGGCTTGGACTGATTTCGAGATTTTTGACGGTTTGAATTTTTTGACTCGTTCCCAGACATTATTGCCTTTGGGGGCTTTGGTTGCTTCTGCAGTAGTTGGCTTGTTTGATGATATTTTAAATATTAAAGGTATTGGTCCTAAGGGCGGAGGTTTGAGAGTAAAACATAAATTAATAATTTATACTATAATTGCTTTGGTTGGTGCTTATTGGTTTTATTTTCGATTGGACTGGGATTTGATTCGTATTCCATTTTTAGGCAATTTTTTTATTGGTTGGTGGTATATTCCGATTTTTGTTTTTATAATTGTGGCAACTTCTTTTTCAGTCAATGAAACCGATGGTTTGGATGGTTTGTCAGGCGGACTTTTGGCTTCTTCATTTGCCGCTTTTGGGGTGATTGCTTTTACTCAAGGACGCTATGATTTGGCCACTTTTTGCGGTGTAATTGTTGGTGCTCTTTTGGCATTTTTATGGTTTAATATTAAACCGGCCAGATTTTTTATGGGTGATACCGGTTCAATGGGTTTGGGCGTGACTTTAGGCATTATTGCCATGCTGACAAATTCGATTTTAATTTTACCGATTATTGGTTTTTTGTTTATGATCGAGACTTTATCAGTAATTATTCAGTTATTGTCTAAAAAATTTTTAAAACGTAAAATTTTTATTTCAGCACCGATCCATCATCACTTGGAAGCTAAAGGCTGGCCTGAATCAAAGATTGTTATGAGGTTTTGGTTGATAGCGACTGTCATGGCTTTTATCGGCGTGATAATCAGTTTAATGGATAAACTATATTAAATAACAAATGACCTGTAAAAGTTAGATTTGCCTGGCGAGAAAGCGAAGTTAATTTGCAATTAAAAATTTTTGGAATTACTTCCGAATTTTTACATGAAGATAATACGGATTGGCATATTTGCGGTGAATTGATAAAGTCCAGAGATTGGCGGGTTACAAACGAATTACAGGTATTTAGTGAGGACATTTGTTTTTTGCTACTTACTCTACACATGCTAGAAAAGGAAAAATATGTTTTAAAAAAATGCCCGAATTTATGCCTAAAAAAGCCTTTATGAAAATATTTCAATAAGATAGGGATAATTAAGCTCGTGGGTAACCGCGGGCTTTTTTTGTTTGACAAGAATTTTATGCTATAATATAAATACTTATTAATTTTAAATTTAAAATTATGGCTAAGAAAAAAACAAATCCAATTTTAATCATTATTATTATTTTATTTTTATTATTTTTTATTGGTTACTTTTTGGTGCCGTTTGCCAATAACAGTTTTTTGAACAAAATTTATTCACCATTTTGCAGTATTAAAAAAATGTATCAAGGCGAAGAGTATTTGCCGGCCTGGTGTTTGGATAGCAA
Organism: Candidatus Buchananbacteria bacterium; assembly: GCA_014729025.1. Lineage (GTDB taxonomy): Bacteria > Patescibacteriota > Patescibacteriia > CAIXNZ01 > CAIXNZ01 > WJKP01. Next base: position 7,369 of record WJKP01000040.1, on the reverse strand, counting down.
GAGTGGCGAGCAAGAGCGAGAGAGAGAGCGAGAGGGAGAAGATATTGGTAATGAGAATATTAATAGCAATACTAACCAGCCGACTAATACTAATGATTCAGTCGGCATCGCTAATCCGGCAGCAGTTAAATGTTTGGAAGATGGCGGGACTTTAGAAGCTTATATGACAGAAGCCGGTGAAGCAGCTTTATGCGTTTTTGATGATAATAGTATTTGTAATCAATGGGCTTATTATCGTGGCGAATGTCAGCCAGGTGAATGTTTTAAAGAATGTCAAAAAACAGGCACTGACGACGAGGGCTGGTATAATTCTTGTACCAATGAATTGATTGAATCTGCAAATTGTTCAGCAGATGATGAAGATAAAAAAGATGCGGAACAACAGCCAGTTAGTTCTGGCAGTATTAAAGTTTTTTCACCAACTCAAAATCAACAATTGTCTTCACCGTTTACAGTCGAAGGTCAATCAATTGTTAAAGATAATAAAGTTTATATCAGAGTTAAAAATACACAAGATAAAGTTTTGATTGAAGAAACAACAACAGCCAGTACACGGCCAGGCACGGAATGGGCTGATTTTTCAATTGATATAAGGTATGAATTTGAGACTACTGAAGAAGGTTTTGTTGAAGTTTATTCTTTAGCTGATCAAGGTCGTGAAGTCAATTTGGTCAGTATACCTGTGAAATTTTAAAAATATAGTATATAATATAAACAAGTTTATTTGGACTCTTTTGGGGGTAAAAAATAGGGGATAAAATAAAAATTAACATATAAACAAAAATTAATTAATAAAACTATGCTTATGCTTTCTTCATTAAATGAATACATAGAAGTTTTAGGCTGGATTTTTGCTTTGGTGATTATTTTGTCAGTTGCTATGCCGATTTTTCTTTTGGTTTTTAATAGTTTGACAGCCAAAATTGATATCTGGCGTGAATTAAAAAAACAAAACATGGCTTTGGCCATAGTTTTGGCTGGCGCGCTTATTTCTGCTGGTATTGTTATTGCTTTAGCTGTTTAATTTTTTTGCAAAAAAATTAATCCCTCGTTTTGGCGAGGGATTTTTAATTTCTGATTAAAATGATATAATAATTAATATGTTAGATTTTAAAAATAAAAAAGTAACTGTAATGGGTCTTGGTTTACATGGCGGTGGTGTTTCTGTAGCTAAATTTTTAGCGAAAAAAGGCGCTAAAGTAACAGTTACTGATTTAAAAACAAAAACTCAGCTTGAACCTTCAATAAAAAAATTGAAGCGTTTTAAAATTAAATATGTTTTAGGCAAACACAATAAATCTGATTTTAAAAACCCTGACATGATTATTCAAAATCCAGGTGTCCCTGGGAATTCAGAATATTTGAAGATTGCCAGGCAACATAATATTCCGATTGAAACTGATTTGACTTTGTTTTTTAAATTATGTCCTTCACAAGAAATTATTGGTATTACCGGAACCAAAGGTAAAAGCACAACGACTAAATTAATTCATGAAATTATCAGAAAATATAAATCTGATGCTGTAATCGGAGGCAATATTCGCATCTCACCTTTGGAATCATTATCTAAAATAAAACCTGATACGCCGGTTGTTTTGGAGTTATCTTCCTGGCAATTGGAAGGTTTAGGTAAATATAAATTAAGCCCTCGTTATGCTGTGGTTACCAATATTTTAAGAGATCATTTAAATACTTATAATGGGCCGGTAGCTTATCGGCAAGCCAAAGAATTAATTTTCAAAAATCAGGCGGTTAATGATTTTTTAGTTTTAAATAAAGATAATCAAGAGACAAAACAAATGGCCAAAAGAGTAAAATCAAATCTTTATTGGTTTAGTAAGAAAAATTTAAATAAAACAGAAAAAGGTTGTTATGTAAAAAAAGATTGGATTATTATTAAAGATAAAATAGAACGTCAGCTTTTAAATATAAAAAATATTAAACTACAAGGTGAGCATAATTTGGCCAATGTTTTGGCAGCCTGTACGTTGACTTATGTCTTTGGCCTCCCCTTTGAATTAATTGCCAAAACAGTTAAAGGGTTTAAAGGTATTGAAGGTCGTTTGCAATTAATCAGGCAACATCAAGGAATTAAATATTATAATGATACGACGGCTACGGCACCGGATGCGGTTATTGCTGCTTTGAATTCATTTGAAAAACCAGTCGTGCTTTTGGCAGGGGGGACTGATAAAAAATTAGAGTTTAAACAATTGGCTCGGGCAATTAAAAAACAAGTTAAAGCTTTGATTTTATTTGAAGGCACGGCGACAGATAAATTGATTAAAGAATTAAACAAAATAAAATTTGATAAAACTTTGATTATTGTTGATTCAATGCGCGAAGCGTTTTCTCAAGCCAAATATATTTTAGAGTCGGGTGATATTTTTTTGCTTTCACCAGGCGCAGCCAGTTTTGGTTTATTTGTCAATGAATTTGATCGTGGCGAGCAATTTAATAAGCAAGTTAAAAAGTTAAGTTGATTTTTATGAAATATTGCTCGATAAAATTACATCAGCCTGATTATCGTTTTATTATTGCGTTGGCTTTGATTATTGTTTTCGGTTTAATAATGCTATCTTCGGCCAGTGTTTCTTTATCTTATGATAAATTTGGTGAGGGTTATTATTATGTTAAACATCAAATTTTAAATGGTTTAATTCCGGGTATAATTTTATTGATTATATTTTCCTTTATTGATTATCGTTTTTGGAAAAAAATAGCTTTAGGTCTTTTGATTTTTTCCATTATTTTATTGGTTTTGGTTTTTGTGCCGGGAATCGGTGCCGGTTATGGTAGTGCCAATTCCTGGCTTAATATTTTGGGTTTTTCTTTTCAGCCGTCTGAATTGGTCAAATTAACCTTTTTGATTTATTTGGCAACCTGGCTGGAAAGTCGAGGCCAGAAAAAAGCTAGTGATTTTTCCGAAGGTTTGGTGCCTTTTTTAAGTATTTTGGGTATAATTGCTGTTTTATTGATTTTACAGCCGGATATTGGTACGATGTCAATAATTATATTAACGTCTTTGGCCGTTTATTTTATTGGCGGCGCTAATTTGATTCATATGCTGGGAGTTGGTTTGGCTGGATTTTTAAGTTTAGTCGTTTTAATTAAAATTTCGCCTTATAGAGCAGCGCGTTTAATGACCTTTTTACATCCGGAACTTGATCCGCAAGGTATTGGTTATCATATTAATCAGGCTTTTTTGGCAATTGGTTCGGGTGGTTTTTGGGGGAGAGGGTTTGGTATGTCAAGGCAGAAATTTCAATATTTACCCGAAGTAGCCGGTGATTCTATTTTTGCTATTATTGCTGAAGAATTGGGTTTTTTCTTGGCAACTATCTTGATTTTAGGTTTTTTATATTTAATGTATCGCGGTTTTAAAATCGCTCAAAACGCGCCTGATAGTTTTTCCAAAATATTGGTGATTGGTATTGTTTCCTGGATAATGATTCAAGCTTTTGTTAATATCGGTGCAATGGTCGGATTATTACCCTTGACCGGAGTACCTTTGCCGTTTATTAGTTATGGTGGGACTGCCATGGCAGTTTTATTGGCAGCTTGCGGGATTGTTATTAATATTTCACGTAAGACATGTGTTTAATATTTATTGGTAATCGGGCAATAGGCATTAGTTATTGGAATTATTTTTTTATAAATGCCTGATGCCTAATTACTAATTACTAACCTATGAAAGTTATTTTTGTCGGAGGAGGGACTATGGGGTCCGTATCACCTTTGGTTGGTGTTTATGAAGGATTAAAAGAAAAAGAATCCCAATTAGAAGTTCTTTGGTTAGGTACACAAAAAGGGCCTGAAAAAAAATTTCTAACCCAATATGAAATAGCTTACAAACCGATTATTGGCGGTAAATTAAGGCAGTATTTTAGTCTGGCTAATTTATTGACACCTTGTTTTGTTTTACTGGGATTTATTCAAGCTATTTTTATTTTACGTAAATTTAAACCAGATGTTATTTTAACAGCCGGTAGTTTTATTGCTGTGCCGGTTATTTATGCCGCCAGTTTTTTGAAAATTCCCAGTTTTATTCACCAACAGGATTTGGAAAAAGGTTTGGCCAATAAATTAATGCAAAAACAGGCAACAGCTATTACGGTCAGCTTGCAGGAATCATTAGAAATTTTTTCGGCTAAAAAAACCTATTGGACAGGTAATCCTGTCCGAAAAGCGGTTTTGTCCGGTGATAAACAAAAAGGTTTAGAATTTTTCAAACTTGACCCCAGTATTGATACTATTTTAATCTTTGGCGGCGGCCAAGGCGCGCAAACAATCAATCAGATGGTTTTGGAAACTATTGCTGATTTGACTAAAAATTATCAGGTGATTCATTTGACTGGTAAAGGCAAATCAATTAAAGGGCAGTTTTTTAATTATTATGATCGGCGAACAAGAAAAAGAATCGAATCACGGTATCGTGATCATGAATTTTTAAATGAAGAGATTTTTGATGCTTATGCTGTAGCTGAACTGGTTGTCTGCCGGGCCGGTTTTTCGACTTTAACTGAGCTGTCTGTTTTGGCTAAACCGGCTTTATTAATCCCTATTCCCGGACATCAGGCTAAAAATGCCCAATACTTTGCCAAATATAACGCGGTTAAAATTTTACCCCAAGAAAAATTAAGTAGTGAAGCATTTTTAAAAAGAATTAAAAGTTTAATGGATAATCCGGCTGATCGGGAACAGTTATCTCGTAATATTTCCTCAATTATGGACGGTCAGGCAACACAAAAATATATAGATTTGATTTATAGAGTATTGGATAAGAATAATAAATAATAAAAAAAGTCTTTTATCATTTTGAATGAGTTGAAGAATTTGTTGATTTTTTAGATTCTTTGCCAGATTCAGGATTACATATACAGACAAAAGGCTTTTTTATATTTTTAGATTAACAATTTGATTTTTTAAATTTTTTGAGGATTTCTTTTTTACTTGCATATAATTAGATGTAAGACCCCGCCAATAACCATTTCTCTTCTGTTCAAATAAGACCGGTAAAGTTTCACCTTTTATTTTTTTACAAAATTCAGCTTTTTGTTTTTTGGCTAGAGCGTTTAATTGATTAAAACGCTCTTTTTTTATTTGAGGAAAAAGTTGATTTTTAAAATTAGCCGCCTTTGTTCCTTGTCGTTCGGAATAGGGGAAAATATGAATTTTTAAAAATTCAATCTTTTTAACAAAATTTAAAGTATTTTGAAAATCTTTGTCAGTTTCGCCCGGAAATCCGACAATAATATCTGTGGTAATTGAAGTTAAAGAATTTATTTTTTGCGCTTGTTTAACAATATTTAAATATTGTTTTGTCGTGTAATTGCGATTCATTGATTTTAAAATTTTATTTGAACCCGATTGTAGGCTTAAGTGTAAATGAGGGCAAATATGGGGATTTTTTAGCAGAGCTAAAAAATCCCCATCAATCAATCTTGGATCAAGCGAAGAAAACCGAATACGTAGAATATTAGTTTGCTGTAAGATTGCTTTAACTAATTGAGTAAAATTATAATTTTGATATTTATATTGCAAAATATTTTGGCCAACTAAAACTATCTCTTTGTAACTTTGTTTTTCTAGATTTTTTATTTGAGTAATTATTTTTTTTAAAGTGACTGATTTACTTTTACCGCGGAATTTATAAATAATGCAATAAGTACAACCAAAGTCACAGCCAGATTGAATTTTTATCAATGCTCGAGTTTTTGGGCATTGGGTATTGGGCACTGGGTATTGAGCTTTTGCATAGTTCTTTTTTACATATTTTAAAATTTCAGTACTATTTTTAAAAGCATGATTTATTTCTGGTATGGTTTTATTTAAACAACCCATCACAAAAGTTTGACTTTGCGGAGCTTTACGTTTTGCTTCCCGAATTTTTTGTCTGGTGATTTGTTCAGCGCCATGAGTGATAGAACAGGCATTAACAATATGTAAATCATGTTTTTGATTTTTAGGGACTATAATATACCCGGCTTTAAGCAGGTTTTGTTTTAAATTGGTTATTTCCGACTGATTGAGTTTGCAGCCGATTGTAGTTAAAGCGATTCTCATATGATTAATAATTAATTTCAAAGGAATATCTTTGGTACAAATACTATACTAATTTAAAAATATTAAAGCAATAAAAAAATGGTTAATTAAACCATTTTTTTGTTTTGTCGCTTCATCACTTAAGTTTATCAGTGACCTCGTTCTTATGTGAAATACTGAGTTTTACAAAGTAAAAACGAAGTGTGATCCGGGAGTCTTGCTTTCGCTTTTTCAAAGCCATGGCAGACCGGCTGGGGCTCGAATCCCCGCCAGCGTCCTTCTACAAGCTCGGGACTTTGGCGGGCAGGCGGGACTTTCTAAATAATTTATTTCATTGAGGCAGAGGGTATTAAAAAAACACCACTCTTGGTGTTTTTCTTATGTTACTTGCTCACTTCGTTTATCAGTATCTTCACTCAAAAAAGTGTCAAAGACACCCTGAGCCCTGAACAAAGTGAAGGGCGAAGGGTGACCCGGCTGGGGCTCGAACCCAGGACCCTCTGCTTAAAAGGCAGATGCTCTACCAGCTGAGCTACCGGGTCTTAAAAATTTAAATTTAAATTAAAAGTTATTTGTTTTTAGTCAGCAGTTTAATTATTGATACTCCTGGAAGATTAGCGAATGTCTCTCTTTCCTAATAATTTTAAATTTTTTTAACTTTCAACTTTTTTGTTGCGGGGAGGGGACTCGAACCCCTGACCTCGAGGTTATGGGCCTCGCGAGCTGCCAACTGCTCCACCCCGCGTCAATTAAAAAATAACCAATTATGGTTAATCAAATTATAACAAAAATAAGATTATTTGTTAATATAAAATATTTTATCATTTTTTTGGGAAAAAGTCAAGAATTTGTTATAATAGATATAAGTATTTAAATAAATATTTAGTTTTTAGTTTTTAATTTTTAAACTATGAATAAACATTTATGGCATAACATGCCGGAAAAAGAAGTTTTTGAATTATTAAAGGCTAATAAAAAAGGCTTATCTCAAGAAGAAGCCCAAAAGCGTCTGGAAAAACATGGTTTAAATGAATTACCGCGCGAAAAACGCGCGCCATGGTTTTTTATTTTATTAAATCAATTTAAAAGTCCTTTGATTTATATTTTATTAATAGCAGCTTTAGTTTCTTTTTTTCTAAGGGAATATATTGATATGTGGGTTATTTTAGCCGCAGTTTTTATTAATACAATAGTAGGATTTATTCAAGAATATAAGGCTGAAAAAACTTTAGAAGATATTAAAAAAAGAATTAGTTTTCAAAGTACTGTTTTACGTAATGGTCAGGAAAAAAAGATTGATTCTAGCCAGGTGGCGATTGGTGAT
>WJKP01000039.1 GCA_014729025.1 Candidatus Buchananbacteria bacterium | reverse complement strand
TTCGGGCGCGATAATTTCCAAAGCATCTTTTAAATCCTTATCCAGTTCAGCTTCAACTTCCATAGTTGTGATGGAAGCTGTTGACCCGGTCACAAAAACCAAAACCTGGCCATTATTAATTTTGGCATTACCAATAATCTCTTCTACTTGAGGCGTTATATTATGCACATCACAGCAACCGGTTGTTTGAATTGTAAAATTATCATTATAAATCATATTGTATTTATTTTACATAAATTGATTATTTTTGTCATTAATTTAATGATTCTATCACCTTCTATAAACGCACTTTATCCATTTCGATTTTTTTAAAATTCTTAGGTATATCCCATTCCAATAATCTATATTTATCGTTTAAATTTTTATCAGCAACAAATTTTTGATTATAAATATTGCCAGTAATATCTTTATATTTCACATCGATAGAATAAGTAATAATATCAGGGGAATATTTAGCTTTAAAAGTATTTATGTCACCAATACTCTCCCTTGTATTTTCAATTTCGGTAAAATCCGCATCAGTATAAAATTTTGAAGCCCTTTCACCACATATTATAGATCTTCTAATAATACCATTATTATCATGATTAAACTTTACTTCAACATCTATTGCAATCCCATGTCCCTCATTAATAATTCTTATTTGCTCCGATCTTTCTATCCAGTGTAATCTTATAAAAGGTCTTAATGATAAAAAGGTTTGTTTCCTAGATTCAGTCAGTTGCTTATTACTCAATTTTTTTAAATCATAAGTTTCTTTTGTATATTTCAAAATAACAATTGCAGTAATCCATAAAATTATAGTATTAATAAAGTTATCCAATTTAAAATTTCTATAATGATAAAAAAGGGAAATAATCCCAAATATAAAAAATACAAAAATTACCCAATTAGAAAAATCCACTCCTGTTTTTCTTTTAAGCCACTTTTTAAAACTTTCTATGCTCTTAGATATATTCATGCTTTTATAATAACTTGTTAAGTTTTTTTATTCGCGCTTTTATCTTCAGGAACATATCCTTTTTCATCATATTGATAATCATCATCTTTTATTTCATTTTCTATTATTTTATCTATATCTTCGTTGTGATCTATTAAATTTTTCTTATCATCATCCATAAATATGATTTAATTAGTTAAAAAATAAATTGACTTAGCTATAATAAACATAAAAATAGCTAATGAAATAAAAACTAAAGCTTTTATAAAATTTTCATTTTTTATCTTTTGATTTTCATAATTATATTGAATAGACTCATCTAATGCAAAATTAATCACATCTATTTCACTAACTTTTTTATGTTTTTTTATAATCGGATTAATTTTGTCAATTTTTATACCTTTTCTATATTTCATTAATAAAAAAGCCTTAACAGTATAAATTACAGAAATAATTAATAAGATCAAAGCAAAACCAAACAAATGCTTTATAAATAAATTACCTTGCTTAAATATATTCAAAAAACTATCATTTGTAAAAAAATAACTAATAAATATCATTACTAACGCTAACAAACAATTAATTTTTCTATTTATAATATCATCTGCCTTATTTCCATAATCTAACTGACGCACTAATTCTTTATATATAAGTTTTTTATTCATATTTTTTCATATTTTTAATTTTATAATAATTTCTATAAAAATGATAATCCGAAAAGAAATAATCCAACGACAAATAAAACAAATAGTATTTCTGGCCACCAATCAGCTTTAAATTTATTTTCCTTAAGTGGTTTATTCCAATTTTCATCGGGTAGTTGTTTTATTCTGTTATATATTCCTTTAATATCAATTCGTATTAAATATAAATATCGGCTAAAGCTTATTATGGCAACTAATATAAATATGAATAATGAATGTAGAGCCAATATATAATTACTAATGAGTTCACCTTTAATAGAAATAATAAGACCAGACAAAGCAAAGCTAATTGAGCTAAGAGTAATTAGTGAATTGTACCTTTGAAGTATAAGTTGCTGCAAGGCTATAATCTTGTGTTCAAACGAAAAAATTTTGGCATTTTTAATATTTTCTTCTATAGATTTATCAAATTCGTTCATATTTTTACTCCCCCTCAACAACCTTAACCTCCTCCGGCGTAAGATTATACAATTCATAAACCTCCTTATCAATCTCATAATCCAGCGCCCTTGTCTTATCCGCATTTTTTTCGCGAGATTCAGAAGTTTTATTTAATTTAATTAATTCTTTAGCTTTTTTTACAAATTTGTTTTGCTCAGATTTTGAAACAACCTTAACGGGCAATTCTCCCAAATTACCAATTCTTATTTCAGGAAAAACCGTACCCTTAAAAGGAAACGAATTTCTATATAAATAAGTAAATAATTTTGAATTTAATAAACATAAAATATATTCATATAAAAAATTATCATCGATAATTACTCCGGTATATAAAGTATGTACTGCATATCTTTGCTTATCGTCTAAAATAGCGATTATAGAATTACCAACTCTTCTTATGTATAATTTTTTTGGCAATTCAAACATATTTTGATTTCCTGGTCTTTTTAATGAATTAATATTGTAATCAATATATCTTTCATTTTTTATAAAATATCTGTCAATATCCCTCCCTTTTAATAATACTTTTGGATTTTTAAAGTTATCAGGCGAATCACTTATAAATTTTTTATCATCACCAGTCTTTATTGCTTCTTGAATTTTTAATATATACTTAAGTAATTTTGAATCCTCATATAATTTTTTCTTTAATTCAAGTAAAGATTTACTTATTTCTAAATTAAATCTATAAAAATTATTTTTTAAAAAAGCTGATTGATTGATCAGTTTAGACTCGCTTTCTGACTTTTGGCTATGAAGTTTTATATTAATTTTATTTCTACTATAATTTTCTGATTTTTGTAGTACTATAATTGCTGTCGGAACAACAGCCCCAGAAAAAACACCATCTTTATAGTCATCTATGCTAATTATTTTAGTGTTTTCCAAAATTTTCTTTCTTAGTAACTCAAAAGAATCATTTTGTAATATTATATTAGGAATAATAAAACCTAAAAATTTTTCATTTTTTAATAACTGGATACCTTTTTCAATAAATAATCCAAAAATATCATATATCTTATGTAAAGTTTCATAGGTATCCTTAAAAAAATTAATGTCATCAATTAAACCGCGCTCAATACTTAAGTACGGCGGATTGCCAATCACAGCATCAAATCCCCCATCTTTAAAAATTTCACAAAAAGCCACTGAATAATTAAATGGCTTTATTTTATCCAAATTTTTAAAATATTGTTTTAAGCCTTCGTTTAATTTGCCGTTTATCAAGGTTTCAAATTTATTAATTTCATCAAGCAATTTCTTTTTTTCCTCATTCTCTTCAGCTTGATAAAACTTTTCTTTCAGCTTCACCAATTTATCAATTTCGGTCTTATAATCATCAAATAAATTAAGATTCTGTTCTTTTTCTTTAAGTTTTTCCCCGCCTATCAAAGAATTGCCGCATTTAATATTAAGATTCAAATTGGGTAAAAGATGTTTGCCTTTTAATTCATTAGGGGTAACGCCTTCCAAAGTCTTGATCATTAAATTCAGCTTGGTAATTTCAATTGCTTTAGGATCAAGGTCAACACCGAAAAGATTTTTTTGCAAAACTTTTTTTCTGAACTCAAAACTTAAAAGACCGCCTTCTTTGGAGACTTCTAAATATTTATTATAAAACTCTTCAAAAGCCCTGATTAAAAACGAGCCTGACCCGCAAGCCGGGTCAAGGACTTTGATTTTCTCAATATCTTCAACTGTTTTACAATTTTTTAATAACTCGCCAACAGTATTTTTCACAATATAATCAACAATATAAGCCGGCGTGTAATAAATACCCTGTGATTTGCGTTTTGATTTTTGCTTCTGCTTTATTGTTTCTTCTTTTCTAGCATTAGATCGTAATAATTCGCCTAAATAATTCTCGTATACTTC
>WJKP01000006.1 GCA_014729025.1 Candidatus Buchananbacteria bacterium | reverse complement strand
TTACACGCCTATGCTCGGTCGGACTCATGGCCAGGAGGCCAAGCTGCAGTCATTTGGTAAACGTTGCCTTAATTGGCTAAAATCTTTTTCAATTGCTTATGATCAAACGCTTTATGCGCATAAGCTTACAGCGCAGTCAAAGTTAAGTGGTGCCATTGGCAATTATCAGGGGTTAAGCCATCAAGAAGAAGCTAGGGCTTTAGAAATTCTGGAACTAAAACCTTTTATAGGCGCAACCCAAATCATGCCCAGAATTGTTTATTTGCCTTTGGCTAATGCTTTGGAGATGATCGTGATCAGTTTAACGCAAATAGCTGAAGATATCCGGCTTGGCGCCAGAAGCGGTAATCCAATTTTTCAGGAACCTTTTGGCAAAAAGCAAAAAGGTTCGTCGGCTATGCCTCATAAAAAGAATACTATAACTTGTGAGAACCAGATCGGTATGCTGACTATGGCTCATAATTTTGCTCAGATGTTGCGTGAACGTGCGATTACCTGGGAAGAGCGGGCGATTGAGCAGTCTAGCACTGAGCGGATTGGCTGGCCTGACCTTTTCCATGTAACTATGAAGTCTTTTAAAAATATGATTAAAGTTTTGAATGGCTTGCAGGTTTTTCCGGATAATATGATGCTGGAAATTATTCATTCCAAGGGATGTTATGCCTCGGAAGATGCCAAAGACTGGCTTAAGGAAAAATTTGCTGAACTAGGTTTAAAGCATGAGGACGCTTATCGAATAGTTCAATTAGCATCTTTTATGGCGCATCAGGTTCATGAAAAGAGACAAGAATTGCGCGATAGATATTTTAACTCATTAGCTAAAGCTGATGAGTTCCGGGAATGGATTTATATTCAGTCGTTTAAGCAAGTCAATATTATGGATATTATTGAAGATGGTAAGTTAATGCCTCACCCCGAGCTAGAAGCAAGTCAGCAAGAAATTGATAATTGGAACAATGTTTTACAAGATTTGTTCATTGATGATGAACACGCTAAAAGTTGGGAAAAGTTATTTTCTCTGGGATATCAGTTGCGTGGTGAGCCAGGGATTTTTCAGGCTTTTGGCATTTGATTAATAAAAAAGAAAAGCCCCGACACCAAATGGTGTGGGGGCTTATTAATTTAGAGAAAGTTTTTAGTGGCCAAAAAAGCCACGACAGACTGCGTCTGGCAGTTGCACCAGGATGAGTCCGCTTTTTTTGCAGGTTTCCTGGACGATTTGGTCATTGACAGAGCCGGAACTGGCAAAGAGGATGCTGACTCCGGCGTCGGCCAGGACTTCTGGTGCGTCAGGCTGGGGACAGAACGAGTCCGTGTAAGCCATGGCTGCGCCTGTTTGATGTCCGGCTTCCTTGGTACGGAAAACAGCCACTTGGCAACTGGCTACCCGGCTTTGCTGTCCAACTCCGTCACCAAGCAGTTGATTAGCTCGGGTTAGACAGGTTGTGTTGCTATTGGAAGTGCAGCCAACTGCCCAGGCCAGGATGATGTCTTCTTTGTCAAACTCGGTCAGATCATCGCAGTTATCGGGTTTTGTGACTGTGAGCCTTTCATCATTTAAATTCAGAACATAGGCATAGTTGGGTTGGCGCAGGAAACCTCCGCGTACCGGTCTGATCCGTTCAGTAGTATCCAAACTGTGTTGATTGAGGTTAAGCAGATACTTGTTGGTTAGAATTCGGCACTTATCGCCTTTACGTCTTAGCAGTTCGATAGCCTCATCTGTAACATGGGGTGCGATGACTCCATCCAGCAGTAATCGTTTGTCCGGTGGCTGATTAATGGTCAGTAATGTCTCGACCATTTCTGCAGTCAATGGGAAATTAGTCATGACAATACCACCAAAAACAGCTAAATGATCACCAAGGACCATTTTTTTAATGACTTCATTGGGGTCATAACCAACAGCTGCACCACAAGGATTGCCGTGTTTGACAGCACAGGCGATCAGGGGTACTCGACCGAAATTAACATCAAAACCGGCCGCGATGTGGGTGATGGTCTGGAGTAACCGGTCAATATCAGTGTAGTTGATGAATGACGGATCCATGCCAGTTAGCAACTGGAAATTTTCCAGAGCCAAAGGATCATTGCTGTTGGTTGAGTAAAGACCGGTATTGTCATCGTTTTGCCAGGCGTTTTCTCCATATTTGCATTTACTGAAGAAATCGCCGATTAACCCGGTTATTTTTCCTTTGCTGTGGAATTTAGCAGAATCCAGGCAATATTTGCTGACTATGTATTCAGCTTTAGCCCTTAAGCTTTCAATTTCTTCTGAACTGAGTTTTTTGTTTTGTTTTAACTTTTGCAAAACTTCGTCTCGATCCGCTGGATCGCAAATAACGATACGGCCGCCTTTAGCTGCGCTTCTGACCATGGTTGGGCCGCCAATATCAGTCATTTCCACAACAGAATCTATTGTGGCTGATTGTTTGGCTATTTCTTGGGTTAAAGGATAAAAGTCGCAGCAAACTAGGTGAATATACGGCAAACCAAGCTTTTTCATTTCTTTTTGGTCAGCCAAGGCAAACTTGGCTAATAAACCGGCATGAAGTTCACGGGAAAGAGTGACTACTCGATGACCGAGAATTGCTTCACCGCCGACTAGTTCAGCTACATCAGTTACTGGTACGCCGGCTTCTGAAAGTTTTTTGGCTGTGCCACCTGAAGACAGGATAAAATAACCCAGTTTGGTCAGTTTTTGGGCAAATTCCACAATTCCGGTTTTATCATAAACCGAGATTAAAGCCGCTTTTTTGCCTTTGGGAATGCTTAGTTTGGAAGGTGGCTTTTTTTTACCTTGACTTTTTTTTGTGGCTGACAGTTTCTTTTTACCTTTTTTCTTTTCTGGCATGTTTCTCCTCCTTGTGATTATGGTTGATATTTTACTCGATTTTATATCTAAGCCTTTAAAGTTAAAAGGATATCAAGGAACTAATGATTTAAATTTAGTTGATAATTATAAAAAAGTCAATAAACAATTGACAAACTAAGCGAAATTAGTTAAATTTTTATTAGTTCTTTTTTACCTATGTAATCAGGTGCCAGTGAGGCCTGTTTTTAAATAAATTTAAAAAAGGTCTAAAATTTCTAAAAATATTGGCAAAAAACAACAAAAGGAGGAGAGTATGGGTTGGAATCAAGGTGAACTTCTAAGCGAAGGTAAAACCAAACGGATTTTTGAAATCAAGCAACATCCTGAATTGATCTGGGTGCAAAACAAGGACGAAGTTACAGCTAATGATGACGAGGCTTTTACCAAACGTTTTGACAGCAAGGCTGTCTGCGCGACCAAAACCACAGTCAAGATTTTCCAGTTGTTAAACGCCTGTGGCTTGCCAACGGCTTTTGTGGAGCAAGTTTCAGACACTGAGTTTATTGCCAAAAAGTGCGAGATGATTCCGCTGGAAGTGATTGCCAGACGTTTAGCAGTTGGCAGTTTTGTTAAACGTCGGCCTGAGCTTAAAGCGCTGGTTGGTCAAAAACCTCATCGTTTTCATGCTGTTTGCCGTGAGTTTTTTCTCAAGACAACCAAAGGCAAGCTGGAAAAAGGCGGTAAAAGCCAAGATCTGGGTTTGCCAGAAATCCCAGCCCAAAAGGGAACTAAGCCACTGGATGATCCTTTGATCAAAGATGTCTATGCCGATTCCTGGGAACTGATGATGCCAAAACAGCCGGACTGGGAACAAGGCGCTGATCTGGGTATTAAGGTTGATCCGCACGAAGCAGTTTTGCCGGCTAATCCGGAAATTACTATTCAGATAGACGGTACGGAGAGTTCGTCTTTGAACGTAATCAAGGCCATGGACAAGCTCAACCATGAATCTTTCTTGGCAATTGAGAAAGCTTGGGCCTTACTCGGTTATGTGCTGGTTGATTGGAAAATCGAGTTTGGCTGGACAGAAGACGGCTTACTGGTGATCAGTGACGTGATCGACAACGATTCCTGGCGTTTACGAGATCGTAATTTTCAGGAATTGAGTAAACAACTCCACCGCGATGGATTGCCTCTTTCTGAGATAGAAGCCAAATATGGCTTGGTTACTGATATGGTTCAGCAGATCAGGCTGCCCAGACAGGTCTTGGTGGTTTGGAAAGGCTCGGATAAGGACAAAACACCGGAATTACCCTTTGCCCCAGGCATTGAAAGGGAAGAAATTATTCTTTCCGGACATAAAAAAAACCAGGCTGCTTGCCTGGCTAAGCTGGAAGACCTGCAGCGTGATTATCCGGATGGAGGGGTGATCATTACCGTGGTCGGCATGTCCAATGGTTTGGGGCCTCTGTTGGCTGCTCATACCAGTTGGCCGGTAGTGTCTTGTCCGGCAACATTCAAAGACTCTCCAGAGGATGTGTGGAGTAGTCTTAGACTGCCATCGCAAAATCCCATGGCTACAATTCTTTCGGATAAAAATGCTGTTTCTTACGCATTAAATATCCTGGCTCAGAAAAATCCAGCGGCTTACATGATTCGGCAGTTGGAAATCGAAAACCTGGATTCTGGCTACTGATCTTTTACGATCAAGCCAAAAGCGTCCTGCAAAGGGCGCTTTTTTTATTATAAAGATTTTCAGGGCGAAAACGGCAGATGAGGCTTGAGAGGAAGACACTCTTTAGGGTTTTATCTTGTAACAGCCTAAAGGCTGTCTGTCCATCTTAGGCCGTTTTCGCCCAATTATTTATTTTATGCTACAATATAAAGCATGAAAAAGTATCAATTGCAAAAACAACAAGCTTGTTTTGATAATTTTAAAATAGATTATCAAAACGAATTAAATAAAGAGCAATTAGATGTGGTTTTGAACGGGGAAGGGCCTTGTTTGGTTTTAGCCGGAGCCGGTTCCGGTAAGACGCGTACTTTAGTCTACCGCGTAGCTTATTTAATTGAAAAAGGTATTAATCCTAAAAATATTTTACTAGTCACTTTTACCAATAAAGCTGCTAAAGAAATGTTAAATAGGGTAGAGTTTTTATTAAAATGCCAGCCTAAAGGTTTATGGGGCGGGACTTTTCATCATATTGGTAATATTATTTTACGCCGTTACGCCAAAGTTTTGGGTTATAACAATAAATTTACTATTTTGGATCAGGAAGATGCCAAAACTTTATTAAAAGCCGTAATGGGTGAATTAAATTTGAATTATAAAGATAAATATTTTCCTAAGGCTGATATTATTCAAAATGTTATTTCTTTTAGTTTAAATAGCCAAAAGCCAATTAGCCAGGTTATTGAAGGAAAATATAATTATTTAGATCCTAAATTAATCCCGATTATTGAAACAATTAATAAAGCTTATCAAAAAAAGAAACTGAAAACCAATGTTATGGATTTTGACGACCTTTTGATTAATTGGTTAAAACTTTTGAAAAAAAATAAGACTATTAAAAATAAATTGGCCAGTCAGTTTAAATATATTTTGGTTGACGAGTATCAGGATACCAATCGGATTCAGGCTGAAATAATTTATGAATTAGGTTCAATGCATAAAAATATTTTAGTTGTTGGTGATGATTGTCAGTCTATTTATTCTTTTCGGGCTGCTGATATTAATAATATTTTGGATTTTCCTAAAAAATTAAAGAAAACCAAAGTCTTTAAAATAGAAACTAATTATCGTTCTTCACCGGAGATTTTGGATTTGGCTAATAATTCAATTGCCAATAACTTTAACCAGTACCCAAAAGCCTTGAACACAATTATTGAACACAAGCAAAAACCAGCTTTGGTCGCTTTGCGCGATTCAGAACAGCAGGCCCAGTTTATTGCTCAGCGTATTTTGGAATTACAAGACGAAGGCGTTAGTTTGGATGATATGGCTATTTTATTTAGGTCTTCCTTTCAGGTCATGGAACTGGAACTGGAATTAAATAAACGTAATATTCCTTATCAAATGCGCGGCGGTATGAAATTTTTTGAACAGGCTCATATTAAAGATATTGTAGCGTATTTAAAAATAATTAATAATTGGCAAGATGAGCTTTCTTGGAAAAGAGTTTTATTATTATATGAAGGAATTGGGCCGGCTAATGCTCAAATGATTTGGCAGGAAATTAGTAAATTAAAAACCTTAAAATCAGCTGTAGAACAATTAAGCAGGATTCCTGCTTCGGTTAAAGTGATTCGCAGTTTGGAAAAACTTAATCAATTATTTAAATTTTTACTTGAACAAAATCAGGATTTTATTGCCACAGCTATTAAACAAATTTTAAAAGCCGATTATCAGGATTATTTGAAAACTAATTTTGAAAATGCCAAAGATCGGCTGGAAGATTTGAACCAATTGGCTAATTTTGCTTTGCAGTATGAAAAATTAGAAGATTTTTTATCTGATGTGACTTTGTCAGAAGGTTTTAAAGGCGAGACTGTTGAACAATATCAAGCCGGTTCGTCTGAAATTTTAATTTTAAGTACAATTCATCAGGCTAAAGGTTTAGAATGGAAATATTTATTTGTAATTGGTTTGGTTGAAGGTCAATTTCCGCATTATAAAATTTATGATCATCCTGAAGAAATTGAAGAAGAGCGCCGTTTGTTTTATGTGGCAGTGACCAGAGCCAAAGACGAGCTTTATTTAACTTATCCGATTATTTCTTTTTCTTTTAGTACCGGGCAAAATATTAATAAACCGTCCAGTTTTTTACAGGAATTAGATGATCAATTATTTGAGCCATGGCAGGTTAATGAGGAAAATGAAGTTGAATATGATAATGATGATGAGCAACAGCTTGTAGAAGGTGAATTTTTGCAAACTGTTCATTATGATGATTTATAAAAATTTTTTTTTATAGTATAATATAATTAAGTTTTTAATGCTTAATATTTAATATTATGATAGATATAGAAATTCAAAAAGGTGATATTACCAAGGTCAAGGCTGACGCTATTGTTAATCCGGCTAATTCTTATGGCTGGATGGGGGGCGGTTCAGCTGGTGCTATTAAAAAAGTTGGTGGTGAAGAGATTGAAAAAGAAGTGGTTGATAAGGCTCCCTTGGAAATCGGTAAAGCTGTTACAACTACTGCCGGTAAATTGCCGCATAAAGCAGTAATTCATGCCCCAACCATGACCAGCCCGACTGAAAAAGCTCAGGATTATAATGTGGCTATGTCAGTCAGAGGAGCTTTGCTTTTGGCTGATGACCAGAAATTTCAAACTATTGCCATGCCCGGGATGGGTACTGGTATAGGTGATTTTCCGAAAAAAAAGGCTGCGCAAGTCATGATTGATGAGATTAAAAAATTTGAACCGATGCATCTGGAAAAAATTGTTTTAATTGATATTGATGATGAATTAGTTAAAGCTTGGCAGGATTATTTAAAATAAGAAAAACGGACGTTGTTGACGTCCGTTTTGATTTCGCGGTATTACCTTGGTAAACTGTCATCATAAAAGATTGAGAATTTTGAAAGTTAGCCACATAAACAAAATACCGAGTCCCCTTCCTTTTTATTTGAAATTATTTTATTATTTTAACTAAATTTTTCAATAACATAGTTACGGTCATTGGCCCGACACCTCCAGGCACAGGAGAACGCCAGCTGGCTTTTTTATCGCAAGCCGGATCAATATCACCGACAACTTTATCATTAACTTTGTTTATGCCGACGTCAATTAAGATGGCGTCTTTTTTTATCATTGTAGATTTAATGAATTTTGGTTTGCCAATAGCTACGATTAATATATCGGCTTTTTTAGTTTGAGATTTTAGGTTTGAGTTTTGAGAACTTAAATATGAAACTTGGGATAGGGGCAGTAATTTTTTAAACGGTTGAGCGAATTTTTTTGAATTGCTTAAAATTGTTATTTTTTTATCTTTTAAATCTTCATCAGTAGCTTTGAGTAATTCAATAATACCTAAAACATTGGGTGAGATAACTTGACTTTGGGGATGAAACCCATCAATATCTTTTTCTGGTTTGATTTTTTTTATTATTTTTTCAGTATTATATTCTTGAGGCAAAGGTAGTTGAATTAAAATCCCATCAATTTCAGGATCTTTATTCAAAAAATCAATAACATTTAAAATTTGTTTTTCCGAGCAATCATCATCAATAAAATAAGAGTGAAAATCAACCCCGACCTTTTGACAAGCTTTTTCTTTGAGCCGCAAATAAAGGTTGGAAGCCGGATTATTGCCAATTAAAACAACAGCCAAACCAGGTCGATTTTTAAGTTTGGCTACTTCTTGCTTGATTTCTAATAAGATTTTATCAGCGATTTTTTTACCGTCAATTATTTTTGCTGGCATAATTTTTTATTGTCATGGCGAGGTTCTTGAACCATAAGCTAGTTGCTGCTGCGAGATCCTCAGCATGACAGCTCCTGATAAATCGGAAATTTATTTGTTAATTCTTCAACTAATTCTTTGGCTTTATTTTGTAAATTTTCAGTATTTGGATTTTTTAATATATCAGCAATTGTTTGCCCGATTAATTGCATTTCAGTTTCTTTCAGACCCTGAGTAGTTAAAGCAGCTGCGCCTAAACGTAAACCCGAAGGATTATTAGCTGGCTGATCATCAAACGGAATAACATTAAAATTTGTATAAATATTGGCTTTGGCTAAAATATCGGCGGCTTGCTTACCGGTGATTTTAAGTGGTCTTAAATCAATTAAAATTAAATGAGTATCAGTCCCGCCTGAAACTAAACGAATATTATTGGCAAGTAAAGTCTGAGCTAAAGTGGTCGCATTTTTAATGGTTTGCTGTTGGTCTTTTTTGAATTTGGCAGACATAGCTTGCTTAAAACAAACTGCCTTAGCTGCGATTATATGTTCTAGTGGGCCGCCTTGAATGCCAGGGAAAACAGCTTTATCGATTTTTTGAGCCAATTCTGATTTGGCAATAATTACAGCGCTGCGCGGTCCGCGTAAAGTTTTATGAGTAGTTGTAGTAATTACATCTGCATTATTAATTGCTGAGTGATGTAAATTGGCGACACATAAACCAGCAATATGAGCAATATCAGCCAAATGGTAAGCTTTAATTTTTTGAGCGATTTGATTAATTTTAGCAAAATCAATCTGGCGAGGATAAGAACTGGCACCGCTGATTATTAATTGAGGTTTTTCAGCTAAAGCGATTTTGGTTAGTTGATCATAATCAATAGTTTCTGTTTTGGGATCAACTCCATAATGGCTAATTTGATATAACTGGCTGACCAAACTGGCTTTGGAACCGTGTGATAAATGGCCGCCATGACTTAAATCCATGGAAAGAATTTTATCCCCGGGTTTTAATAGGGCAAAATAAGCCGCTAAATTAGCTGAAGTGCCGGAGTGGGGTTGGACATTAACATGTTCAGCTTGAAATAATTTTTTAGCCCTCTCAATACAATAAGTTTCAATATTATCAATAAACTGATTGCCAGTATAATAACGTTTGTCTGGATAACCTTCGGCATATTTATTACTTAAAACAGTGGCCATGGTTTCTAAAACAGCTTCTGACGTAAAATTTTCCGAAGCAATCATAATTAAACCGTTTTTTTGCCGGTTAGTTTCTTTTATGATTTCTTGATAAATTTCAGGATCAATTTTAGTTAAATTTTTCATATTAATCTAATTTTAGTAGTTTAAAGGTTGATTGTCAAAATAAAAGAGGGATAAACTTTGCGTCTATCCCTCTGGCTAAGGAAAAAGAAGGCTTTTGTTGAAAGAACTATTTATTTTTAACCAGAAATATTTTCTGGATAAGTTTTATTTAGGGGCTTTAAAGCCCCTAAATAAAGGAGAAAAAAGTGACACGAAACTGGTGGTGGCTGAAACCTTGAACCATTTATGACTTAACTGGCTGGCCAGTTATTTCTAGGAAAGGGGCCTTCCGACGAAGGCCCCTTTCAGCTACAGCTTCAGCTACTGTTTCTGCTTTTGAATTCAGCTTGTAAATGTTTAACCTCCGCATCGACTATAACTATATTATGAACCAAGCATTTGCCTGGTAAGTTTTATTGGAATCCCGCTGGGTAAAGGGATTCCAATTTTTAAGGAGAAAGCAATTATTCAGCCCCTTATTTTAAGAATAACAAGTTTATATAAAAATGTGAATTTATAGTTGTGGATAATTAGTTTTATAGATATTTAACCATATAAGTTTGTTCCAAGCTATAGCCTAATTTTTCATAATATTGCCTAACCCCTATGCCGGCAATTACAGATATTTTATTTAATTTATTTTTTTTAGTAATTTCTTCAGCTTGTTGCATTAATTTTTTACCTAAGCCAATATGCTGAATAGCTTTTTGTTTTGATTTTAAAGGAATTAATTGTCCATAAGTATGAACTTCACGAATTAAAGTGCTATTTTTAATTTCTGGTAATTCTTTAATTAAGTTTGGTTCAATATTTTTCGGTATTCTAAGCCTTAAAAAAGCATATAATGTTTTTTCATCTTTTGATTCATAGCTTAAAAAATATTCAAGACCGCCTGAAGCTTGATATTGTCTGATTTTAAATTTTATATCTTTTAAATTAACCGGTTTATTACGAGCTTCTCGGCAACGAATACATTGGCAAAATTGATTGGTTTGTTGCAATCTTTCATGAATTAGTTGTCTTAAATTGGAAATTTTATTGCCGGCAATAATACTTTCACT
>WJKP01000038.1 GCA_014729025.1 Candidatus Buchananbacteria bacterium | reverse complement strand
CCATGATGAACTGGGCCACGGCCATTGCTTTGGCGCGGTCTTTGCGCAACGAAGCCAAATGCTCGCGCGTGACACCGTTGACATCCAACAGTTCCAATGTTGCGGTCACTTCCGAATACGGCGTTTCCTTTACCAGGTTTCCCATTTTGGGCCTCCTTTTTTGTCCTCCGCTCCGCGGAGAACGGCTGGACTTGTTCCGCTATGCAGAACCCGTCAAATGCCTGATTCCGTCAGGCGCGGATTGTAAAAAACAATTGATTTTAAAGTACCTTTATAATAGCATGTTTAGACGATCTTGTCAATATGAAAATTTAAATAATTACCTAATTTTAGCTAAAAATATACGCCAAAACTTAATTTAACAACAATTATAAAAAGAGATTAAAATCTGTTTCAGAGAAAAAAACAAAATAAAATTATTATAAATTTATAAAAAGTGAGATTAAAAAAATCTCATTTTTTATTATATCTTATATATAAATAAAAAGAGACGCGGTCCTAAGATCGCGTCCTTATTTTGGTTGATTATTTATAAGCTTATTTTGGCCCGCAATACCAGCCAGTCGTCGCCTGGTAACATCGGTGTCTCGTCAACAGCGACAATGACCCGAAAACGACCCAGCTGAGCAAAAGGACCGTACATTAACTCTTGAGCATGATCCTCCTCGTAATATCCGAATGTTTCCAGCATTACTCCGATTTTAATATTATCAGGTAGGCTGTAATTGTATTCGGCATAACCATAGTACGACTGCTCTGGCAAAGGCGTCAGATCATCATGAGTCGTAGCCATGAAAGGTTCATAATGATCATACTCAATAAAAGCGTAATTCTTGTCTCCAGTGTACTCTAACCAAAGCGCCGGCCCAAACGACCAACCCAAGGGATCATTCATTGTTGCAGCCATCAAATACATATTGACCTTGCTACTAAGATGAAAGACCGGTCCGAACTCCCCTATAATCAAGGGCCAGCCCGAATTCTGATCCAGCAAAAATGTGCCCCAGCCATAACCCGAAACCTTATCACTCTCCCAAAAAAAATGATCAACTGTCAACTGCAACTGGCTCTTACCGGCCAAATCATTATCCCCGGCTATTGCCGGCAAGCTAAAAACAAACATTACAATTACTGCCATTACACAAATCAGTCCTTTTTTCATTTTTTCATTCCTCCTTTTTTATTTTTTATCCACAAATATTCAACCAGGCAATATAACATATCAAAAAAATAAAGTCAAGGCAAGACTTAAAAGCCTTGCCTTTTTTGTTTTAATAATTTGAATTATGTAATCTTTCCCTGCAATTACTCCTTTCCATTTCTCTGTTAGGCAATTCATAACATTGCATAATTTCCAAGTCGCCAGCCCATTGATAACCAAACTCTTTGGCTAGCGGGCAATAAAATTCTGTGTTAGCTAAGGAAAAAAAACGAATTGTCATATCAGGATAGCCTTGCACCTGATATTGAACCCTAATAGCGTTTTCAACACAAGATTCAATGTAATTAATCAATTTATCTCTGCCATTATTGCCATGAGAAAAATATTGCCTGACAGCTTCAACATCGTCTGGATTCAAAAATATTTTAGCTTTATAAGCAACATTAACAGTCGTGCCTACCCATTCAGTTTCAGCCACAGTCGAAACGTAACGTTTATCATCACCATACTTACCACGATCAATTAGCCACGCACAAAAACCAAGATCTGAAACAATCACATCTTGCTGGCTATCATAGATTATCATTCCAGATCCGGTTTGATCATAATGCAAAGCTGTTAAAATTAAAATTGGCACAAAGACAAAGAAAAAACACAAAAGAAAAAATAAAAAATAAGCCTTTTCCTTGCTCACTGATCCGATCTTTTTCATTTCCTTCCCTCCTTTCCAGTAAGGCAATCATCAGCTTGAAAAACCCCATTATTGCCATGCCTGCGGTAAAGACAAGCGATAGCGCCAAGTCATCCGGCTGCCAAAAGCCGAACAATATCGTCAGCAAACCAACCAGCCCCAATAACGTTAAAAGACCAAAGTAAACAATCAGCCCCAAAAGATGAGTTTGATTTGCCATCAGCAAACTCCTTTTAAAAAAGCAATGCAGGCAATACGTAAAAATAATACCAAGCAAAATAGACTATCACTGCCAATTTAAACAACCGTAACAACCATTTTTCCCAAAAATCATTTTTCATCATGCGGCTCCTTGACGTTTTTTATTTTTCTTAATTTATCTTTTAATTCGTAACCTACTGTTAATGCCGAAAAACAACCTATTAATAAAACAAACATTATACCGCATCGCAACTCAAAAGGCAAAAGATGCCAAAAGGGAACATCTTTGCCTGACATAGGGAGTAAAATGGTAGCAATTATACTAAAGATAGTGAGGAAAAGGAAAAGAAAAATCACTTTAGTAGTAAATTGCAACTTACTTTTTAATTCTTTTTTTGATAAATTTTCCATATCTTACCTCCTTTTTGTCAAAGTTCATTTTTACCTTAAAAAAATTTCAAAACTCTCTAAAACTCATAAAAATTATAAGCTTTAGGGAAATGAGGATTATTCATCCTCATTTGTTTGAATAATCTTTTTTTCAGTCAAAAATGCGCAAATCCCGAACGTAATAGAAGCTGCTGAAAGCAATATAATATCAATGTAATTGCCAACCTCTAAATAAACCGCAAAAGGGACGATTAGAGCCACATAGAGCATGCCCAAACGAAAAAAAACTAAATCAAATCGTTTCATTTTTTCTCCTCCTTTTTGTTTGTTAAATTTCATTCCAATATCAAATCATAGCATAAACCAGCAACCTTGTCAATAATATTAAAATTAATCATAACCTTAAATTACTTAAATTAGCCCAAATTTTACCAATTTTATCAAAAATATTGACAAATTTATGAAGATATGATATATTTAAAATACTAAACTCCCAATTCACGGGTAGCTTGGAGCATCCGCTCCAAGCATAAATTCGCACAGGGAACAGATACTCTCGGCTACCCCACGCATCGGGTATCGACGAATTTATTCGTCGTTTAATATCGTGCCCGAATGAATTCGGGGCTACCCGCTTTTAACGTTAACCTCATGGACGAAAAACTATCACAATCACTCCAAGATATAGGCTTTACTGAAAAAGAAGCCCTGGTTTATCTTGCTTTAATGGAATTGGGCAGTGGCACAGTAACCGATATTGCTCAAAGAGCCAAATTAAAAAGGTCTATTATTTATATTATTTTAGAAGGGTTAATTAAGCGCGGTTATGTTTCTGAACTGCCCGAAACAAAAATCAGCCGCTATATCGCAGCTGAACCAACCAAAATTTTCAATGACTTAAAAAATCAAATCTCTGATTTTAAGAATTTACTTCCCTCTTTTTTAGCTATTTATAATAAAACCGCCTGGAAACCAAAAATAAATTATTTTGAAGGTAAAGAAGGTGTAATAAGTGTTTTTCGTCAAACAGAACAAGCCAAAGAAACTTATTATATAAGTAATATGGCTAGCATGACCAAACAAATTCCAGAAGAAGTAGAACGCTGGATTGATTTTTTCCAAAATAAAACTCCTAAAAATTATATTTGCAAACAAATACTAACCAACACACCGGCTGACATAAAATTTGCCAAATCAGCACAAAATAAAAATGTCAAATTCAAATTTTTACCTAAAGATAAAACATTAGATATGGATATTTCTTTGTTTAATAATAAGGTCGCCTTAACTTCTCTAGAAGAACATTTTTTTATAGTTGTAATAGAGTCAGCTGATTTATATAATTCCATGAAAACTATTTTTGATTTACTCTGGCAACAAGAGATAAAACTGGAAAATTTAAAATCAGTTTCCAATAAAAAAGACGCGGTCTAAAAGATCGCGTCTTTGAGTTTAGCTAATTACTGATCAGCTATCGGACAAGCCATTAACCGGCAATTAGTGCAATCATTCTTGCATTTTTCAACACAATGCTTTTGATGAAAACTTTTTTCTGGCAATTGGTTAATTGCTGCCTGAATTTCTTGCAAATTAAACCAATTAACTTCACCGTCTTTATGTAAAAGCAACCCATCACAAGTTAAACCATAACCTTTTGCCATAATATCCTCCTTTTTTAAAATATAAAAAAATTATCTGATTAAATCATTTTCTTTAAATATTGACCAGTATAACTATCTTTTTTCTTGGTAATATCTTTAGGGGTGCCTTGGGCAATAATTTTGCCGCCTTTATCCCCACCTTCCGGGCCCATATCAATTACCCAGTCAGCTTGTTTAATCACATCCAAATTATGCTCAATCACCAAAACAGTGTTGCCTTTTTCCACTAATTTATGCAAAACCCCCAATAATCTATTAATATCGTCAAAATGAAGGCCGGTAGTTGGCTCGTCTAAAATATATAAAGTCTTACCGGTTGCTCGGCGAGAAAGTTCGGTGGCCAATTTAACCCTTTGAGCTTCACCGCCCGATAATGTCGTAGCCGGCTGGCCTAATTTAATATATCCCAAACCGACATCATATAAAATCATTAATTTTTCATAAATAATGGGAATATCAACAAAAAAACGACGCGCCTCTTCCACTGTCATATCTAAAACTTCAGCAATATTTTTACCGCGATAATGAATTTCCAAGGCTTCTTTGGTATAACGCTTCCCCTTACACTCTTCGCACTCAACATAAACATCAGGTAAAAACTGCATTTCAATTTTAACCAAACCTTCACCGGCACAAGTTTCACAACGACCGCCCACTACATTAAAACTGAATTTGCCGGCATCAAACCCCCGCATTTTGGCTTCCGGAACTTGAGTAAATAAATCACGGATATAAGTAAAAACACCAGTATAAGTGGCCGGGTTAGAACGAGGTGTACGGCCAATCGGCGACTGATCAACAGTAATAACTTTGTCTAAATTACTAATACCAGTAATTTCTTTATATTCAGCTGCCTGTTCTTTGGCCCGATAAAAGTGCTTGGCTAAAGCGCGTGATAAAATATCAGAAACCAATGTTGACTTACCAGAACCGGATACCCCGGAAATGGCAATAAATTTACCCAAGGGAAATTTTACATCAATATTTTTTAAATTATTGGCCGTTGCGCCTTTGATTGTAATATTTTTATTGTTGCCTTTACGATAAGATTTTCGCGATTCAATTTCATATTTACCTGATAAATATAGACCGGTTAATGACTCTTTGTTTTTTTTAATTTTATCCAAACTGCCAATATCAACAACTTTACCGCCATACTCACCAGCACCCGGCCCCATATCAATAACAATATCAGCTTGTTCCATTATAGACTGGTCATGTTCAACAACTAAAACAGTATTGCCCATGTCTCTTAATTTTTTTAATGTTTCAATCAAACGATTATTATCCCGTTGATGCAAACCGATTGACGGTTCATCTAAAACATAAATTATTTCAGTTAATGATGAAGAAATTTGTTTGGCCAAACGAATTCTTTGGGATTCACCACCGGCCAAAGTATTAGCAGAACGGTCCAAATTCAAATAATCCAAAGAAACCGCGATCAAATATTCTAAACGTTTTTTTATTTCCTTAACTAATTGTTCGGCAATCCTGCATTCATTGTCAGTCAAATTCTTATCACCGACTTTGCATTTTTTTTCCAAATCAGCAAACCAATCATGCAAAACCTGTAAATTCAAACTGACCAAGTCAGCAATATTTTTATTTAAAATGGTTACTGCTAAACTTTCTGGTTTTAATCTTTTACCTTCACACTGCGGACAAATGGTTTCTCGCATATAATCTTCAATTTCTTTTTGCACATAATCAGAATCTGTTTCCTTATATTTTTGTTCTAAAAACGGAATAATGCCTTCAAATTTATATTTTTTATTATTAATTTCATACTCTTGTTCGCCCGTACCATATAAAATCAAATCCAAATCAGCTTTTTTCATTTTATTAACCGGTTTATTCAAAGGTATTTTATATGCCTTGGCAGCTGCCGTAATTATCTTATGTTGCAAAGGTTGATTGGAAGTTAAACGCGACCAAACTTTTATAGCACCCTGTTCAATTGTTAATTTTGGATTAAAAACCACTAACTTAGGATCTATTTCCAATTTAATACCCAAGCCGGTACACTTGGGACAAGCACCAAAAGGTGAATTAAAAGAAAAACTACGCAATTCTATTTCCGGTAAATTAATATCGCATTTACTGCAATGTAAATGTTGAGAATAAGTTAATTCTTGTTTAGTATCTTTACGTAAAACTTTTAACATGCCATTGGCCAAATCCAAGGCGGTTTTAACTGCCTTATACATGGCACTTGATTGTAATTTTTCCGGCCTGACTCTTTCCACAAAAACATGATCAACAACCACATCCAAATCATGCGCTTTATCCTCATCAATTACCATATCTTCTAACTCCTTAATACTGTAAATTTTTCCGTCTAACCGTAATTGATAAAACTCGGCTTTTTTCATTTTTTTGATTAAATGATCAAGATTACCTTTTTTATTAATAACAATCGGTGCCAAAACTGAAATTCGAGTTTGTTTTGGTAATTCTAGTATTTTTTCAATAATCTGATCAGCAGTTAATTTTTCTATCTTATCTCCGCAAACAGGACAATGAATTCTACCAATTCTGGCAAATAAAAGACGGAGATAATCATAAATCTCCGTAATTGTTCCCACGGTTGAACGTGGATTATTGGAAGTTATTTTTTGGTCTATAGCAATCACCGGAGATAACCCTTCTATTTGATCAACATCAGGTTTATCCATAACACCTAGAAACTGACGAGCATAAGATGATAATGATTCAACATATTGTCTTTGACCTTCAGCAAAAACCGTATCAAAAGCTAATGAAGATTTGCCTGAGCCTGAAAGCCCCGTAATAACAACTAATTGATTTTTCGGAATTTCAACATTTATATTTTGCAAATTATGAACTCTAGCTCCTTTGATAATAATTTTTTCTTTTTT
>WJKP01000037.1 GCA_014729025.1 Candidatus Buchananbacteria bacterium | reverse complement strand
GGCTGTCAGGCTCACTCCGGCTGGCAACGGTTCTGTACCGGTTGTACCGGTTGAAAAATCTGTTTCTATACCGTCTCCGTTTCTGGCTTTGGCTGCAAAACCATATTCCTGACTGGTATCCAACGCCATGGTTAATTGGCTGTCTGTACCAACCACTGCCACACCGTCTGCTCCACCCCAGTCTTCATATGTTTGCCAGGTTTCGGTCTCTCCAAAACTGCCGTCGGCTTGCACGTATTTGGCGTTATTTATTTCATAGATTGCGTATTCCGTATTAGGCGGATTGCCATCGTTAGCTTCCAAAATTACTGTTATATATTCTTCACCTATTTCTCCGATAACTGGTGTTAATGGCGTATTGGCTAAGGTATAGCAACTGGCTGTATTAGAAGCGCTTGATTCGCCTGATCCGGAAAAAGCTGTGACATACCTTGAATATTGACTATTGGTTGATAAATCTAATTCATCAAAATATTCCAAATTTGTGGTTATTGACGGCAAAGTATCCAAAACAACTCTATCAGTATTAGCATCATACAATTTAAAACCTGTTTCATTATCCGCCTGATCATCAAACAGCCAGCGTATTTTTTCATTGCTTTGCGCTTGGCATGTTAAATTGGCCGGCGCTGCAACACTCGGCGGTGTCTCCGGCCCATCTGTTGAATTTACGGAAAAAACTAAAGTATCTAATCTACTCGCCCAAACATCATTATTTTGACCACCATTAGAATCACCGCCCATAAATACCATACGATTTTGAAAAATAGCACTGTCAAAAAAATCTCGACCAGCAAATTCCGCATCATCTGTTACCTCTGTCCAATTAGCACCATCTGTTGAAGACCAGACATCATCAGTCCATAAAGCTGGCAAAAAATTAGACGGCTGATTACCGCCAAAAAGGAACATTTTATCATTATAAGTTAAAACTTCATGAGTATAGCGCGGTGTCCAGGGTGCAGAAGCTGTTGCCTGTGTCCAACTAATGCCGTCAGCTGTATACCAAACATCATTCAATCTATCAACAGCAGGACTACCACCAGTCACACCCCAGCCACCCATTACCCATAATTTTTCACCGCTACCGTCATTATAAGCAGTGGTTGCATGTACATAACGTCCAGACCAATCAGCTGTTAAAATCTGGCAAACGTTACTATCGCAATCAGCATTGGCATCACAGGCAGCACCGTCATTTACGCCGCCATTACAATAACCACTGTACCAATTAATACCGTCATCACTAAACCAAATATCATTTAAAAAATTATTTACACCAACACCCCGGCAAACAGATCCATCACATTGGCTATCAGCCGTACAAAAACTCCCCTTATTAACGCCGCCAACACAATAACTAGAACAAGAACCGCCAGGACATTGTGCATTAGTTAAACAAATTGAACCACTATAAGT
Organism: Candidatus Buchananbacteria bacterium; assembly: GCA_014729025.1. Taxonomy (GTDB): domain Bacteria; phylum Patescibacteriota; class Patescibacteriia; order CAIXNZ01; family CAIXNZ01; genus WJKP01. Next base: position 15,842 of record WJKP01000037.1, on the reverse strand, counting down.
GCCGCCATTACATTTCCCCCTGATATAACCGCCAGCTAACCATAATTTATCTCCTGTGCCGTCATTAAAAATATTAAGGGTTGGAGCATATCTGCCTAACCAACTCGGTGCAGCTGATTGTGTCCAACTAATACCGTCACTCGTATACCAAACATCATCTAAAATAGCGTCTTGGCAAATATTACCAGCTCCGCAATCACTACCCTGAACACATTGCTGACCATCATTAGGTCCGCCAACACAATAACCTAGACAAGCGCCTGAACCTTGAAAACAGCCGCCGACAACCCATAATTTATTATCAAAAACAATTGCTCTATGCCCCAAACGCTGACTCCACTGGCTAGGCCCTGGTGAATTATTATTAGCAAGTTCTTGTGTCCAGATATGTCCATCATTTGAAGACCAGATATCATTTGTTAAACCTGTACCAGCTGAAGCACCGCCCAATATCCATAATTTATCATTAAAATTAGCCAAAGGAGCATACCAGCGCGGACCAAAAACTCCGCCATAATCGTCACCAATCAAAGTCCAATCGGTGCCATTTGTTGAATACCAAACATCATTCCAACTTCTTACTCTAAACTCATACCCCCCTAAAACCCACATTTTATTATCAAAAACAATACTTGGAAAAGTACGCCTAGCTGTCCAACTGACCCAGGAGCTAGGCTCTGAACCTAACGGTTGATGTTTAAAACCCGGATCATTAATCAAATTCCAGGTTATACCATCTGATGAATTATAAACATCATTATAATTAACCTCACGAGTTCCGTCATGAGATTTCCCGCCTAAAAACCACATTTTAAGGCCAGTGCCATCATCATAAACAAAAGACTGATGCATGCTACGGCCAGGTTCACCTGGGATAACACCCCAAGCAGCTGTATTTGTCGCCTGTGCCCAGGTTATCCCATCAGCTGATGACCAGACATCAGCATACATTGAAGTACTGCCTGACTGCCCACCAATCACCCATAATTTTTCACCACTGCCATCATCATAAGCTAACATTTGGTGTAATCCCCTCACCGGCCAAGTTGCTGCTCCTGTAGCCTGCGTCCAATTTATACCATCAGAAGTATACCAAACATCATTAGCATAGGTAAAAGTTGGTCCGGCAGTCTTAACTAAACCACCAGAAAGCCAAAGCTTATTATCAAAAATTGTTAAATCAAACAACGATCGATCACCCCAGGGTGCGCTATTATTTTCTAAAGTCCAATCTCTGCCATTAGTTGATGACCAAATATCATTATAATAAACATAAGTATTAGTATCAGTAACAGTCTCATACATATTACCACCCATAAGCCATATTTTTCCATTGAATTCTATTAAGCCAAAATTACCTCTTTTAGCCCAAGGGGCACTATCAGTCAGCTGAGTCCAATTTTGTCCATCAGGCGAAGACCAAATATCATTAACAAAATCATCCACATGACCGCCCATAAGATACATTTTGTTATCATAAGCTATAGCTTGATGTAAGTTACGTTTACGCCAAGGAATATCTTGAAATGTCAATTCCCGCCAGTTAGTACCGGTGCTAGGATTACAAGTTACTGTTTCGCCTGTGCCTGAATCAGTGGCAAAAACTGCCACATTATTCTGGCCCAAATAATTTGAAGCAGTACTGACTGAGTTACTGTAATCACCGCCACCCTGATCATTTAAAATTATAGTATTTATTAAATTATCCTCATTTTCTATTGTTGCCCAAATATTAGAGGGCGTAAATGTTAAAGAAGCATTAATTGTTACTGTACTACCCACTTTTAGATTTGAAGGAGCAAGATTGCAACTTATATTTAAAATCTTATTTAAATAAACAGTTACATTAGAAGGAGGAGAACCTATATTTTGATTTGCTACTGCAAAATCAAGAATCCCATCCTTATTAAAATCCGCTGTCTCAACATCCGCAGGGTTATAATTAGTTGAATAAATTATTGGACTCTGAAAAGTACCGTCACCATTGCCTAAATAAATATAAATATTGTCACTACCAAGATTGGGGACAATAATATCTATATAATTATCAAAATTTAAGTCGGCCACACCAGGTATCCAAGGATTAGTACCTGTTGCATAATCAATTTTAGGCTGGAACGTGCCATCACCATTACCTAGCAAAATTGACATGGAATTTCCGACATAATTAGCAGTAATTATATCTAAATTATTATCTTGATTAAAATCAGCAATTTCTATAGCCCAAGAACCGGCATCAGCATTATAATCAACTTTGGGTTGGAAAGTGCCATCACCATTACCTAGCAAAATTGAGATACTAGAACCACTTTCATTAACAGTTGCCGCATCCAAATCTCCATCATTATTCAAATCTGCCAAATAAGCCACCCAGGGCTTAGTGTCAGTTACATAATCAACTTTAGGCTGGAAAGTACCATCACCATTCCCCATAAATACTGAAATATTATCACTTTGTAAATTAGCGACAACTAAATCAAGATCGTCATCATGGTTCAAGTCTCCAGCATAAACTGAAGCAGTTTCATTGTTTGCCGGATATTCCACGCTACTTTGAAAAGTGCCATCACCATTGCCCAATAAAACTGAAATGCTATCAGCGGTCTGATTGGCCGTAATTAAATCTAAATTATTATCATTATTTAAATCTGCTGCTTCAACCCAAATTGGAGATGTATCAGTATTGTAATCAACCTTAGCCTGAAAAGTACCATCACCATTAGCTAATAGAACAGAAACATTATTAGGCTGTCTATTAGCTGTTATAAGATCTAAATTATTATCATTATTTAAATCCGCTGAAATAATTCGCCAAGGTTCCTGTCCAGTAATATAATCAGTAGAAGAATAAAACTCTAATGAACCAGATAAAGCAGGGTCATAATTTATCCAAAAAACAAAACTAAAAAACAATAAAAAAAACAAAACTAAAATAAGTTTAGCTTTGAAACTAAAATATTTCCAAAAAATTAATTTTCTTAACTTGGAAAGCATTATTTGAAATATTTATTTATTGTGTTAATTATAACACTATTTTTCAATTCTAACTATTCACAATTAATAATTCCTCATTTTTTCTTTATATTTTTTTATTTGTCTTTGCAAATCATCCTTAACATCATTAATGGCCATATATAAATCCTCTTTTTGGGATTCGGCTCTTAAAATATGTTTTTGAGGTACTTCCAAATTGACTTCAGCCCGATAAATATCGCCTTTTTGATGATGATTGGTAGTCAAACCAATATCAACCCTGGCTTCCAAAATATTGTCATGAAATTTTTCCAAGCTGCCAATTTTTTCATTAACATAATTTTTAATTGCTTCGGTTAATTCCATGTTGGTTCCTTTGATGTCAATTTTTAGCATAAATTTAATCTATTAATAATTAGTCAATTAATTGCAAAAATTCCTTTTCATCAACAATCCTCACTCCCAATTTTTTAGCTTTATCATATTTAGAACCAGGCTCTGCACCGGCAATTACAAAATCAGTTTTTTGACTGACAGATGAAGCAACATTACCGCCTAATTGTCTGATTATATGCTTAGCCTGCTCACGCGTCATTGATTGCAAAGAACCGGTTAAGACGAAATTTTTATTAGCCAATATCTGTTTGCCTTTAGAAACTTTTTCAATCTCTAAATATTTTAACAATTCAGCATTGGTTTGTAAATTCTGTTTATCATGAAAAAAATCATAAATACTTTGAGCAACTACTTCGCCAATATCCGGAACTTTTTGTAAATCAGCCAGAGAAGCTTTTTTTATTTTATCAATTGAACCAAAATATTGTGCCAAATCAAGCGCTGTTTGCTCACCGACATGACGAATGCCTAAAGCAAATAAAAAATTGGCTAAACTAACTTTTTGGCTTTGCTTAATAGCATCAATAATATTTTGAGCTGATTTTTCAGCAAAACGTTCCAAAGGCTGCAAATCACCTGGTTTTAATTTAAATAAATCAGCCGGATCACGGATCAAGCCTTGATTAATTAATTGTTCCACGATTTTATCACCCAAACCTTCTATATTTAAACCTTTTTTAGAAACAAAATGAATCAATTTCTCTTTTTCCTGGGCAAAACAATTTTTATTGGAACAATAAACACCAACTTCGTCTTTTTGCCTTTTGACATTTGAACCGCAAATCGGGCATTTATCAGGTATTTTTATTTCTTTTTCCTGACCAGTTCGTAAATTGGGCAAAACTTCAATTACTTTAGGAATCACATCGCCGGCTTTTTCAATAATAACAGTATCACCGATTTTGACGCCTAAACGCTCGATCTCTTCAATATTATGCAAAGTGGCATGAGAAACAGTTGTTCCGCCAATTGAGACCGGCTCCAAGTAAGCAACCGGGGTCAAAACACCGGTACGGCCGACATTAAATTTAACATTTTTAATAATAGTTGTTTTTTGTTCCGCCGGAAATTTATAAGCGACCAAACCTCTTTTGGTTTTACCGACTACGCCTAGTTTTTTCATTAACTCAATATTATTAACATTTACAACCACCCCGTCAATCCAATAATCAAGAGATTCTCTTTTGGCCTGTATTTTTTCATAAAATTCTTGAACCGACTGCAAATCAAGACAATATTGATTCCATTCATTAATCGGCAAACCTAAAAGCTTAATTAATTCGTGCGATTCCTGATGCGTTTTTTGCCCCAAATCAGTTACCAAATCATAGCCATAAAATGATAATTGACGTGAGGCGGTTATCTTGGGATCCAATTGCCTGACTGACCCGGCTGCAGCATTACGCGGATTAGCAAAAACTTTTTCACCTTTTTTTTCTTGCTGCTTATTTAATTTATCAAAAACTGCTTTGGTCATAAAAACTTCACCGCGAATTTCAATTCTGCCCTGCAAATCAATTTCTTTTGCTGCTCGTAATTTTAAAGGTATGGCTTCAATTGTTTTTATATTTTGAGTTACATCTTCACCGGTTTTACCGTCACCTCTGGTAGCAGCAGTAGTCAAAAGCCCGTCTTGATAAATTAAAGTTATAGCCAAGCCATCCATTTTTATTTCAGCAAAATAATCAAATTCAGCTTTGGGTAATAATCTTTGTATCCTTTTTTGCCAATCCTCCAACTCCTCAAAACTAAAAACATCTTCAATGGAAAGCATGGGCACTTCATGTTTAACTTTGGTAAATTTGGGTAAAGGCTTTCCGCCGACTCTTTGAGTCGGTGAATCAGGTGTGATAAATTCCGGATATTGCTGTTCTAATTCATATAATTCATGCTTCAAAGAATCCAAAGCAGCATCGGAAATTTCCTGAGTATCCAAAACATGATAAAGATAACGATGATGGTTTATCTCTTTTTTTAATTTTTCTATTCTTTTTTTAGCTTGTTCTTTTGTCATAAATTATAAATAAATTGCCAAATCAATTCTCCGTATAACAAAACGATTATTGCACTAATAGCTAAAAAACTACCCATAGGTAAAAAATCGCCCCAGTTTTTCTTTTTATTAATTAATAAAATGATTGCGATAATACCACCAATTAAATACGCCAATAAAATTATTAAAATAATCATTTGCCAACCAAACATGCCCCCTAATAAAATTCCCAATTTAATATCTCCCAGGCCAATTGAGCGCCCCTTACTGCTTAAATATTGCAAAGCAAAAAAACCGCCGCCGATTAAAATACCAGTTAATAAATCCAGCCAAGTAAAACCCAAAATAAAATTTAATAAAGTAGCTATGATTAATACCGGAAAAACAAGCTGATCTAAAACTAGCTTAAATCTTAAATCATAAATAAAAATAAAGATCAAAACTAATATAAAAAACAAATCACGGGCTAAAAATAAATTCAAATTCTCGTATTTTAAAAAAACTAAAATAAATAAAATTCCGGCTATTAATTCTACCCAAAAATATTGCCAGCTTATTTTTTCACGACAAAATCGGCATTTGGCTTTTAAGTATAAAAAACTTAATAAAGGAATCAAATCACGTTTTAATAATTGTTTTTTACAAAAAACACAAAAAGAACGCCCGCCTAATGGCAATTTTTCATGTAAACGATAAATTAAACTATTCAAAAAACTGCCAAAAATAATGCCTAATAAGAAAAAAAACGCTAAATTTACTATCATAAATTAATTTTAACATTTTTTTTAATTAAAAAACAGGTTCAAAATTAGTTTAAACCTGCGTTTTTAAAAAATATATATAATATTATCGATTACCAGTAGCTCGGTCAATATTTTCTGAGTGAGCATGCCAAATCCCTGCTGGACTATTAGCTGTTTCTTTTTCAGTTATATAAGTAATATCATAACCATTTATTGAGCCGGTATAAGTATATGGCTGATCAGGCAAAGGATCTTGCGGAATTTGAGACATATAAACCTTTTGGCATTCTGTTTCAGCTGAAACAAATCCGCCATCGGCTTTTGAACATAATTTTTGCGCATTACCTGTTCCCAAAACAATAGGCTGTGCAACTACAGGGTATTCGTCTTCATCACTAAAATAAAACTCTAAAGCAGTCCTAATTTGTCTTATATCACTTTCTCTTTTGGCATCTCGTGCTTTGGCTCTTTGGCTGTTTAAAGCTAAAATACTGATCGAGGCTAAAATTATAATAATTAAAATAACTATTAATAATTCTATGGTAGTAAAGCCCTTTTGTCTATTTAACTTTGGCATATTATTTTAAAAACAAGGCTGACTTGTTATTTGTAAATTATTAGCGCAATTTTTACCTTTAATTAAATTTAAATCTCTAAAATTAGTCTCTAAAGTGAATTCTATATTATAGTCTTTATTATTGTCAATTGACTGATAAATATAAGTATTTCCTTGAGATAAAAATTTATTAGGCATCGGTCTTAAAATATTTTTGGAACAATTATTATCAATCCTTTGAAAACCATCGAGGCATAATTTCTCTGTAGCATAATATGAATTATTTAATTCTGTAGCTTCTTCCAAGCGGGGATAATAATTATTAGCCAGCAAAAAAACTTCCAAGCCGCTTCTAATCTGATTTATTTCAGATAAAACATAAATGTCTCTGGCTTTCTTATTTAAATATGAAATAAGAAAAATATTTGCCACAATCAGGATAACAATTACAAAACCGACAATTAATGCTTCTATTTTAGTAATCCCTTTGCTTGACATTGACTTTATTTCAATTATAAAAATTTATTTTTTACTTTCCTTTAAAATCTTTTTTATTTTATCAACCACCTCTGAAGGCATAAAATGCGCCTTGATTAAATAACCGACAGCCCCTTTTTCAAAACCTTTTTTAACATCGTCTTTTTGCCCTAAATTAGTTAATAAAATAACTGGAATATCAGCCACTTCCTCATCTTTTTTCAAAGCATCTAAAACAGCGAAACCATCCATTTTAGGCATTAAAATATCTAATAAAATAATATCTGGATTTTCTTTTTTAACCATTTCTAAGCCCTTTTTTCCGTCTTCAGCTGAAACAACTTCAAACCCCTCCAGTTCAAATTTGGTAGTGTACATTTCAACTAAAAAAGAATCATCTTCAATCAAAAGTATTTTTATTTTTTTGTCTTTTGCCATATTTATAAAATTAAAAATAAATTAAATTATTATATTAATATTTTATCTTAAAAACGGATTAAGTTCAGAAAAAGTCAAAACCCGCGGATCCCAGTCTACCTGACCAAACACACCCTGCCCTCGCCTTATATCTTTAAAACGATCAGCAATAGTATAAATCAAAGAAGAACTAATTTCATTAATATCCTTGCCATTTTCAAAAACTACTGTCTGCTGATCTACTCTGCGCAATTCCCCATTATCTTCTACCAAATAAATTACGTCTTCTCCGCTAAATCTAACCAAGGAACCTCTTAATGGCGCCAACTCAGTATCAGGCAACGGACCGGGGGGTGGGCTAACTACTGGGCTCGGCGTCGGACGAGGACTGGGACTTGGTCTCGGACTAGGACTAGGGCTGGGACTTGGACTAATAGTCGGTGTTGGACTGGGGCTCGGGCTGGTAACGGCAATAGGTTGATTAACATCAGGAGTCGCAGGTTCATATAAAAAAAAGTAATAATAACCACCGCCACCTAAAACAACTATAATAATTATAGCAAATACCAAAGAAAAAATTAACCGCTTTTTAAAAAGATATTTTTTTAAAATCGCTACAAAATTAACTTCTTTAAATTCTTTTTCTACTGGGACTTTTTTCTTTTTTTTAACTTTTTCTTTTTTTGGCTCTTCAGGTTCTTCCGGTAAATGCATTTTAACCTCTACTGTCTTTTTTTTCGGTTCATCAGCTTTTTTTTTAGTCCCTTTACCCAAAAAATCGATTGACATAATTATTTATTTTTAAATAATCTCCCTCATAGCCAAACCCAAGGCCACCGAAAAACGCGGACCTATTTCAAATAAAACCGGTTTTAATTCTTCAGGATAAACAACTCTTGCCCAAGGGTCTCCGACATAGGTTCTAATATCCAATACTTTACTTAAATATTTATCTAAATGATTACCAATCAATGAACCACCGCCGGTTAAAATTATTTTGTCCAATTGTTTTTCACGGCCAGTCTGATCATAATAAGTTTTTATCAAATATTTAATTTCCGTCACAATAGGGGCTAAAGCGGCTTCAACCGGTTTGGGATATTCTTGCATGTTTTCCTGAGACATCATTATGCCCAAATCCAATTTATAATTTTCTGCCTCACTGATTGTTATATTCAAACTATCGGAAATAGCTCTGGTAAAAGCTGCCCCCCCCACGGCAATACTTCTATTCAAAACCGGAATAGTTAAATTAACAATTGATAAATTGGTCCTATTTTCACCGATATCAACCAATAAAATCAAAGATCTGTCAGAACCGACTAAAGAACGCACCAAAGCAAATCCTTCTATATCCAAATTAGTTAATTGAAATCCGGATTGTTTAAATATATCAACATAATCCTTAATAACTTCATTAGTGGCAGCAGTTATCAAAAATTTGACCGAATCCAATTTGGTATTCTGATCAGCTTGTTCGACTTTATCGGTTCTTATTAAATTAAAATCAAAAGTCATTTCTTCCAAAGGACGTGGTAGAATTTTTTTAATTTCATCAGATATCAAATCTTTAATTTTGGATTTATTATCCAAATCTTTTTTGATAACGCCAGATAATTTTAGCACTGAACTAAAAACCAAAGAAGGTGGCAAAGCTGCCAAAGCCAAATTGGTGGTAACTTTAGCACGATCAGACACTTCTTTTAATAAAGTTGAGGTAATATTTTTATTGCTGATAAAATCACCTTTTAAAACATCGCCTTTTGATTCTGTATAACCATAAGTAATTAATTGAGGCTTGCCTTTTTCAGCTTTTAATTCAACTAATTTAATGGCATCAGGCGATAAATCAACGCCTAAATAACTATTTGGTTTTGAGCTTAAAATACCCATTATCAAAATATTATATAAATTAGAAATTAACTTTAAGCATAAACTCAAAGTTATGCCTTTATTATAACAAAAATAATAAAAATAATAAATAATTAAATTCGTTTGTCAAGTTCTTGATTTAACAATTTATCAGCTTCTTTATTAAAATCACGCGGAATATGATGATAACTAACTTTTTTAAAATTAATAGCCATATTCCAGACTTGAACAAAAAGCGGCTGCAAATCCTTATCTTTAACCTTGAATTCCTGATTCATTTGCTTGACCACCAATTCACTGTCCAAATAACAAATTACTTCCCAAGGCTTAAATTCTTTGGCTAATTCTAAACCTTTTAATAAAGCTCTGTACTCGGCCTGATTATTGGTAGTTTTGCCCAAATATTCAGCATATTCCTTTAAAACCTCGCCCTTATTATTTTTTATTACCACGCCAATAGCTGCCGGCCCAGGATTACCACGCGCGCCGCCATCAGTAAAAATTTTAAGTGTTTTAACCATAATTATTTTTTTTATCTGTTAAGTATTTAATAACGTTTTCCGTTGATTTATAACCCACTTTTGGTGGATACCAATTTTGTTCTTGCATTAAAGGATGATTTTTATGTTTTTGATAAATTAATTTTTCGGCTTTTTGCCATTTTTTAAAAACCTTATCTTTATTTTTTAAATCAATGATTTGTTCATAATCAACCAAAGTACGATTAATTGATACAAAACCATCGGGATATTTTTGGGAAATTCTTAATAAAAATTCAAAATCTTCCCAAAAATCCAGGCTAGCATCCCATTTACCGACTTTAGCCAAGATATTTTTTTTATGAACAAAAGTATTGGTATCAATAATAAATTTACGCTGCCACAACCTTTTTAAATCAAAATGTTTACGATGATTTGTAAATTCATCACGCAAAAAAACTTGTTTGCCTTTTTTAGTGCCTTGTAAAATTAAACGATAATTTTTTTTACAAAAACAAACTTTTTTATCAGGAAATTTTTTAAAAGTTTTAGCGGCAATCTCCAAGAATTCTTCATGCCATTTATTGTCAGAATCCAAATAAGCGATGTAGTCATTATCAGCCTTATTTAAACCAAAATTCCGCGCCCCAGCCGGTCCTTTATTTTTCTTTAATTTAAAGCATTTAATGCGCGGATCAGTAAATTGCTGAATTAATTTATCTGTCTGATCAGTTGAAGCATCGTCAATAATAATTAATTCCCAAAAAGGATAAGTCTGTTTAATAACCGATAAAATCGCTTGCCATAAAATATAACAACGATTATAAGTCGGTAAAATTATAGAAAACTTAATATTTTTTGACATATTATAATTTTATACTTTTATTGAAAAAATCTCAAATAATAAAAAGCCCAAGCATTTAAATGCAAGGGCTTTAATTGGAAGCCGGTTTTAGCTCTGGCAACCTGTCAACAAATCCGCCCCAAACATCTGCTTGGCGCTCGGTCATTTGTAAGATTTTTAAACCCATTTGATATGGGGGGGTAAAATCTTTATTTTCTGACTCGATCCAAACAATTTGGCAAGTTGGAAAAACCGGAACCTGCTTATTTGCTGATTCAGATACCAAAAGATGCAAGCCGACTTCTTCACCTTTTGACAAAGCCACTTTACTTCTTACCCTGATACCACCTCGTGAAATATCAACTACTTCACAAGTTAAATCTGCAACAGCCCAAACTCTGCCATATATCGTGACTGTTGGCTTTTTTCTCGGGCTTTTTCTTTGTTTGGTAGGATCTTGAAATTCGGCGTCAATTTCATTTTTGGGAATTTTACGCGCTTCCCGTCGTCTCTCGCCCTCAGGATAAAGCAGCAAATAAGTCCCATCATGCTCGTTTTTTTTCGACATCTTCCCCTCCTAAATAAAACTAAAAAAGCTCTTAAAAAGAACTTTTATCCTCTGTTGATTTTATTATAACATAAAATCTTTATTTACTTATCAACATATTGACAAAACACAATAAATATGTTATTATTTAATATTGTTTAATAAAAGGGGGCAAAATGGCACAGGAAAATATCGGCTCTGGAGCGGGTTTTATAACGGAGCCCGTGATCATTATCGGCGCCGTTTTGGCGCCTAAACCCAAGCAAATCCAAAAAGGAGGAGTAAAATGATCTATGATCATGAAGTTGACGAACTACTTTTATACTCCTCTGAAGTGGAGGAGCTCTTTTTCGAAGGCGACAAGCTCAAGATCCGATTTGGCCAACACGAGTGGTTCCTAAACCTGACAGACTTTCAAGTCGTTAGGGTCAAGACGGTTCATTCCAAAGGTACGGCAGCACGCTTTAACAGTAAAAAACACATCCTGTTTTTTGCTGAAGAAGCGCATCAAAAAAGTTGTCTGATCAGTTGGAATTTACCCACCGATATCTTGAACGATTACCTCGAAGAAGTAAAAAGCGAACCAATCTTGCCATTGGCAGAAATCATTCCCTTCCCAGTCGACCTGCCAGTTAAAACTGTTACAGGTTATCAGCAACTACCAGTTGCGGGAGGAATGAAAACATAACTCGCTTTATAAAACCCCGCAAGGACAGATGTCCTTTGCGGGGTTTCTTTTTTTATATAGTTTATTTTTGCTTAATATCAACCAGTTTTAATTCCAAATTACGTGAACCATTAAATTCATTTAGATTAATTTCACAAACTATATCAACTTTATCACCGTATTTAATTTTATCCACCCATTTCCCCATCCTAAAACCAATGGAATCAAAACCTTTGACTTGACCTGTTTGTTTTAAAAATAATTTTAAATGACTTTCATCACTGCCCACTGCTCTAACATTTTCAACTGTTAAATCTTTAACCAAAAATAATGGCTTCGGATTATCAGTGCCAAAAGGCTCAAATTTCTCAATCATGTCAAAAAGTTCCCAGTTTAAATCTTGTAAATTTAATTCGGCTTCAATCTTAATCTTGGGGCGCAAATCTTTGCCTGTTAATTCTTTTTCCGCGATTTTTAAAATATCTTTTTTAAAATTCTGTAAATCTTTTTTACTTTTTAAAGTACAGCCGGCTGCTCCGGCATGGCCACCGTAAATTTTAAAATATTTGGCAACTTGATTTAAAGCTTCAATTAAATTAAATTCATCAATACTACGGCCTGAACCGCCTATTTTTTTTAGGTCTTTGGTAATAATTAACACTGGACGATTATATTCATCTTTTAATTTACCGGCAGTGATTCCGATTATGCCCAATGGCCAATTTTTCCCTTCGGCAAAAATCAAATATTGTTTATCCAAATCTTTAATTTCTTTTTTTACTTCAGACATTATTTTTTCGGTTTTGGCTTGTCTTTGCTGATTATTTTTTTCCAATCCCTCGACCAATTCTCTGGCTTCATTATAATCTTCGGTCATTAAAAGCTGATAAGCGGCATTAGCATGATCCATACGGCCGGCAGCATTAATTCTAGGGCCTAGAGCAAAACCGATATTTTCCGAATTAATTAATTCGGTCTCGGTTACCGGTAAAATATTGGCTTTATCGGCTAAAAGTTTCAAGCCTAAACGTTTTGTTTTATTTAAAACTATTAAGCCGTATTTAACCAAAACACGATTTTCATGCAAAAGCGGCATCATATCAGCCACTGTGCCCACTGCCACTAAATCCAACAACCATTTTTCATAACCTGGTGGAAAAATATTATTTTCATCTTTTGCAATAATACCGCAAGCTAATTTAAAGGCCACGCCAACTCCGGCTAAATCATAAAAAGGATATTTACATTTTTTAACTTTGGGATTAATAATCGCATAAGCTTTGGGTAATTTAACTGGTTCGGCATGATGATCAGTAATAATTACATCTATCTTATTTTTCTTAGCCAACTCAATTTCATCATAATTACTGGTAGCACAATCAACAGTAATAATTAATTTTGTTTTTTTACGAGTCAAATACTTGATTGTTTTTTCATTTATACCATAACCTTCTTTTTCCCGATGTGGAATATAAACATTAAAATCAGCGCCTAACTTATTCAAAACATCAGCCAAAACAACTGAAGAAGTCACGCCATCCGCATCATAATCACCATGAATGGTTATTTTTTCTTTATCGGCAATAGCCTGATAAATCCTGGCAACTGCTTTTTCCATATCAGGAAATAAAAAAGGATCAAGCAAATCTTGACCATAATCAGGCTGCAAAAACTGATCGACTTGGGCTTGAGTTTTTAAGTCGCGATTATAAAGGAGTTGTAAAATTAAACCTGGGATTTCCGGAAATTTTTTCTTAAAATCCAAGCTTATTGGTTTAGTTACAACCCATTTTTTCTCCATTTATATACAAGTGAATAATTAATATAGCTATGAGTTCAAAGCTATGGTATTAAAGCTTAAAATTCAAAACTAATAAAAAGCCGGTCCTAGAGTCCAAATTATCATTGTAAAAATAATAATCAAAGCTATAAATACCCATGTAATTTTTATTATTTTATTACGTTTCATATTTATTTTTTTAATATTTTTAAAAATGTTTCTGTCGGTATATCAACTTTACCTGCACCCATAGCTTGCATTTTCCTCTTACCTTTTTTTTGTTTTTCCAAAAGTTTACGTTTACGGGTAACGTCACCGCCGTATAATTTGGCTGTTACATCTTTACGCAAAGCGCTTAAACGCTCAGCTGCAATAATTTTACCACCAATTGCTGCTTGTAATTTTACCACAAACCATTGTTTGGGTAAATTTTCTTTTAATGTCTTAACAATTTGGCGTCCTACCCTATAAGCTTCGTCTTTATAAACTAAGGTGGCTAAAGCCTCAACTGGTTCTTCAGCCACCAAAACATCCATACGAACTATTTCAGCTTCTTGATAACCGGCAAATTCATAATTTAAAGAAGCATATCCTGATGAAATACTTTTTAGTTTATCGTAAAAATCAGTCAAAATCGAAGCCAACGGCATTTTATAATGCAAAATTACCCGCTGATCACGTTCTGCTTCAGCAAACAAATATTCAGTATTAACATACTCGCCTCTTTTTTCAACCACTAATTGCATCACGTCACCCATGTATTTTTTGGGCGTAACAATATCAGCCGTAATCATTGGTTCTTCTATTTTTTCAATATAATTTTGATCAGGTAAATCAGCCGGACTTTTGATAATCACCTGATTAGCTTCTAATTTATCAATAAAAACATCTTCTTTGAATTTTAATTTAGCACCCAATTCTTTACTTAAACCTTCTGATTTTAAAGTTATTTTATAAGCCACACTGGGAACAGTCACGATTAAATTTAAATCATATTCACGTTTTAATCTTTCTTGAAAAATCTCCAAATGCAGCAAACCTAAAAAACCGCAACGAAAACCATAACCCAAAGCAGCTGAATTTTCCGGTTCAAAAGTTAAGGCTGAATCATTAAGTTTTAATTTATTAATCGCTTCTCTTAATTTATTGAATTCATCACCTTCTTTGCAAAATATCCCGGCAAAAACCATGGGACGCACTTCTTTATAACCAGGCAAGGCTTCCACCTCAGCGCCTTGTAAAGTAATGGTGTCACCGATTTTACATTTTTCAACATCTTTTAACCCGGTCACAATATAACCGATTTGACCTGTTTCCACTTCAGGTAAAGTTATTAAATTAGGATTTAAAATACCGACTTCTAAAGCCTCAGCATTAGCCTGATTGGCTATCATAAAAATCTTGTCATTTTTCTTAATCTGACCGTCAAAATTACGCACATAAACAATCACGCCTTTATATTCATCATAAAAAGAATCAAAAATCAAACCACGAAAAGGTCTCTCAGGCATACCAATCGGTTGCGGTACTTCTGCAATCACCATATCCAATACTTCTTTAACCCCAAAGCCTGTTTTACCGGAACATAATAAAATTTCATTTTCTTCACAGCCAAGCAAATTCATTAATTCCAATTTAGTTTTTTCAATTTCGGCATTAGGCAGATCAATTTTGTTGATCACCGGGATAATTTTCAGATCCTGTTCCATGGCCAAATACAAGTTTGCAATGGTCTGCGCCTGAATCCCTTGTGTTGCATCAACCAAAAGAATCGCACCCTCAACGCAAGCCAACGAACGCGAAACTTCATAAGTAAAATCAACATGACCGGGCGTATCAATCAAATTTAAAATATAATCTTTGTGTTTCATTTGCGCCGGCTGAAGTTTAATAGTAATACCACGTTCTCTTTCCAAGTCCATGGAATCCAAGAGCTGTTCTTTCATTTTTCTTTTTTCAACAGTTTCAGTCAATTCCAAGAACCGGTCAGCCAAAGTTGACTTACCATGATCAATATGCGCGATTATGCAAAAGTTACGTATAAATGTTTGCTCCATATCAATTATTCTAACAAAAAGATTATATTTATTCAACGGGT
>WJKP01000036.1 GCA_014729025.1 Candidatus Buchananbacteria bacterium | reverse complement strand
TGGATAGTAAACGAATCAGCCCACGGTCAAGGCTTTGGTCGCTTGAATTCTGATTCGTCAAGAGTGTCTGCTTAGATTAGAACAATTTTTAATTTAGTATCCGAAGCTTTTAGTTCAGGTAAATACTTATAAATCAAAGATTTAAAAATCAATATTGGTTATGCCAGCAATAAAAAAAACAGGTCTGATGGATTCGACTCTGCTCACCATGACAGACCTGTTTTTTATTTAGTCTTTTTCTCGGAAACTGATTTTAATCTTTTTTTATGGTCACGAGTGTAATATAATTTGGCTCTTCGGATTGCTTTTTGATCAACCAGTTCTACTTTTTCAATTAAAGGTGAATGTAAAGGAAAGATCTTTTCTACACCGATACCTTCACTGATTTTTCTGACAGTAATTGAAGCCCCTGGTTCTTTGCCGTGTTTTCTGGCAATCACAGTCCCTTCAAAAACCTGAACACGTTCTTTTTCTTCGCCTTTAGGATTTACTTCTTTAATTTTTTGATGAACACGCACAACCATGCCTGGTTTGACTTCCAGTTTATCAAGTATTTGTTTTTCCGGTTGTTGTTTTTTCTTTTTTGGCATAATGATAGCTGAATCACGAAAAGATTGACACAAAAAACACTAAATTTTTTCGTGTGATTTCGTGATTATTATTTAGTGTTTAAGATATCCTAAATTGTAGCTTATTTATTTATTTTAGTCAAGTTTTGAATTGATTTTAAAACTTTTTGAGTAGCTTTTTTGGCTGTAATATTAGTAGTGTCAATAATTAGATCATAATGTGATTTTTTCGTATGATCCAGATTATAGTATTTTTTGTATCTTTTTTTATCATTAGCAATTCGGTTTTTGATTGATTTTTTAACTTCAGCTAATGAATCAAAATCGCCTTTGTTTCTGACAGATTGAGCTTTTTGTTTTTGTAGGTCTTGCCAGATTCTTTTGGCACCTTCGTCAAGATCAACATCAATAAAAATTTTAAAAGATTCTGGTAAAAAATGAAACTGAACTCTGCCTTCAACAATAACTGATGATTTTTTAGCCATTTCCCTGGCTTGTTGGGCAACAGCTTTATCAATGTCAACATCTGTTTCCGGATGAGTTAACGCATATTTATTTAATTCAGCCAAGGTCATATTTTTACTTTTAGCTATATTTCTTCTGATTTTACCAATATAAAGCCGTTTAGCTTTTAATTTTTGGGCTAAATTTTTAGCAATGGTTGATTTACCGCTGCCTGGTGTTCCGGAAATTGTAATGATTTGTTTTAGCATAAGTTTTTAAGCCAACCGAAGGGTCATATTGAGCTTAGTTGAAGTATAAATTGAGGTTGATGCGTGCCCCCTTCGACTCTGCTGGGGTGAAAAAAGGAATCATTTTAATTCTTTAATTATTTTATCAAGTTTATCTGGTAATTTGGCTGTGAATTCCTGATACTCACCTTGTAAATTAGTAAATCCTAAAATTTTTGAATGCAAGAAAATTCTATCCAATTCAATTTTTTGTTTAACATTTTTTTGTTTGTATAAAGGATCACCGACAACCGGATGGTTTAAAGCGTTTAAATGCGCACGAATTTGATGAGTTCGGCCGGTTAAGATTTCTACTTCCAGCAAAGCAAAATGATTAAATTGCTTTATAACAGAATATCTGGTCAAGGCTTGTTTGCCGCCTTGCTCTTTGGAATGAACCGCCATTTTACCGCTAGAAGCTGATCTGGTTATGGGCATATCAATTAAATCTTCTTTTTGAGCCATTTGGCCGTGCACCAAAGCAGTGTAGATTTTTTTTATTTGTCTGGTTTTGAATAATTTTTTGTAATAATCAAAAGCAGTTTGATTTTTGCAAACCAGCATTAAACCGGAAACACCTTTATCCAAACGATGGACTATACCCGGCCTCAAAGGATCATCACCAACATTTTTAATTTTTGGATAATAAGCCAAAAGTCCGTTAACCAAAGTATTGGGTTCCATTTTGTCAGTCGGGTGGACTAAAAGTCCGGCTTTTTTATTAATAATAATAATATTTTCATTTTCAAAAACAATATTTAGCTTGATTTTTTGGTTGGCGGTTAGTTTTTTTTCTTTGGTTAATTCAGTTATATCTTTTTTTTGCAGTTTAATAATATCATTTTCTTTTAAAAAGCGATGTACTGTCGGTTGTTTATTATTAACCAAAATCTGCCCGCTTTTAATTAATTTTTTAATTTGTGAGCGGTTAATAGGTAAATTTTGAGTTAGAAATTTATCCAAGCGTTTTTTTTCGTCTTCTTTTTTAATTTTAATTAACATTATTTTTTATTTGCTTAGAGCTTGAAGCTTAAGTTTCTAGCCATTTTATTCTACTGCTTTAAATTTGGAAAAATATTCACGTTTACGTTCAGCTTCGTATTTTTCCAGATTAGGCGCCAGTTCTTTTAACTTTTTATCTGACAGTTTATTTAATTGTTCAACTCTTTTTTTAAGGTATTTTTTATTATTAAGTTTGGGATTTTTCAAAACTTCAGCCAATAGCGCGTTTAAAAGTAAACCGATTCTAGGTCCTGGTTTTATTTCCAGCAAATCCATAATTTCCTGCCCGTTTATTTTTAACATTTTTACTGAAATAGGATCAAGCTGCGCTTCTTGTAAACGTTTTTCCAGCTCAATTAATTTATACGGCTTAGCTTTGGGTCGGCCCATACCCAAACGGTCACAAATTCTTAATTGTAAAGCTTCATTAATATTTTCTTTGCCTAACCGCGCCAGCAATCTCCTAATACCGGCGTCAGAAACATCGCCTTGTGAATAAAAAAACATATGATGGCGCACCAAATGACTGACTTTATCAATTACTTCATTGGAATATTTTAAACGTTTTAAAATTTTACGGGTAATTTTGGCGCCAATAATGTCATGGTTATAAAAAGTTGAATCATATCCCTCGCCTTTTTTAACCAGTGGTTTGGCAATATCATGAAATAAGGCAGCTAATCTGACACTAAGACTATAATCACGTTTGGCAGCAAAGCCCAAAGCTTTAACAGCATGAGTAAAAACAGTATAAATATGACTGCGGTTTTGACTAATGCCTACGCCTTCAACCAGTTCCGGGAGAAATTGTTTAAGCAGGTCTGATTTGTATAATAATTCCATACCAAATTCGGCATTATCAGACATAATAATTTTGGTAAATTCTTCATTAATTCGTTCGGCCGGGATGGTTTTTATTTTACTTGCCATTTTTTGTATGGTTTTATAAGTTTGCGGTTCGATTTTAAAATATAATTGAACAGAAAATCTGACAGCTCTTAACATTCTGGTGTAATCTTCTTTAAAACGTTCTGGTGGCTGGCCTACTGTTTTGATTAATTTATTGTTTAAATCCTCCACTCCATTAAAAGAATCAATTAATTCACCGGTATTTAAATTTAAAGCCAAGGCATTGATGGTAAAATCACGGCGTTCCAAGTCATTACTAATCGGTAAATCAGGATTAGCTTGAATATCAAAATCACGATAACCACCTGTATTAAAAGAATGTTCTGTTCTGGGCAGGGCAATATCGATTTGTTCCGTTAGGTTGTATTTTTTAGGTTTAAATTTAAAAACTCCAAAAGATTTGCCTACCAGATCGACTTGACCTTGTTTTTTAAAAAATTTTTCCAAATCTTTGGCTTTGACATTACGAATAACAAAATCATAATCATAAGAAGGACGTTGCAATAAAATATCACGTACTTTTCCGCCGACCAAATAAATTTCAGCTTGTTTATGTGTTTTTAATAATTTGTCGACAAATTTAAAATTAGGATCTTTGGCAAAATCCTTTAAAAATTTATTGATTAATTTTTCTTGGTTTTTATTTAACATCTTAAATTAATAATACTTAATTTTAAGCTTAAAATCAATCCATGCAGTTGACATTTAATAAAGGTTTATAGTAATTTTAAAAAAATCGGGAAATTCGTATTTTGAAAGAAAAAGGAGGAAAACAATGAGTCAAGAGGTCATTGGCGGCGAGCAAATGTTAAGTGGTTATCAATTATGGCCGATTAAAAAGGTTAAGCCAAATCCGGATCAGCCGCGTCAGACAAACATTAAAGACCCTTCTTATCGTGAAGATATGGAAGCCTTAAAAGACAGCATTGAGGCGATTGGTCAGCTGATTCCGATTTTGGTCAGTCAGCCTGACAAAAAAGGTTGCGTCAAAATTATTGATGGTGAAAGGCGCTGGACAGCTTTAAACGAACTTAATAGTGAAAAGAGAATAGCTGATAATCTCGGCACTATCAAGATTATTTTTGAAATTGTTGATGAT
Source organism: Candidatus Buchananbacteria bacterium (assembly GCA_014729025.1). Classification (GTDB taxonomy): domain Bacteria; phylum Patescibacteriota; class Patescibacteriia; order CAIXNZ01; family CAIXNZ01; genus WJKP01. The sequence continues at coordinate 1,744 of WJKP01000036.1, read as the reverse complement.
GAGAATGAATTGGAATGTTTTTTGTTATCTTTTGGCGCAAATTGCTGCCGCCTTGATATGCCACCGATTGATATAGCCAAGGCTATTAGAAAATTACAAAAAGTCGGTTACACTGTTGATCAAATAGCCAGGATTACAGGCAAATCAATTCATTGGGTTTATAACATGCTGAAATATTTAAAATTGGACGAAACAATGATGGCTAAACTTAATGAAGGGGAAATCAACCCGCAAATTGCCATGGCTTTGGCCAGTTTTAAACCAGAATTTCAGCCCCAAGTTTTAACTGATTTACAAAAAGTGATTGATAAAAAAGGAAGGGCTTTGACCCAAGCTGAATTGTCTTTGTCAATTGCGCAGATTGCCAAGAACAGAAAAATTAAACCAAGCCGATCCAAAAAAGGTAAAGCTCAGCAGCCTTTTGAAGTCTTGGTTATGCGCCGAGCCGGAAATAGCGCTAAAAATCTTAACGAGCTTTTGGTTAAAATAGCTGATTTAGCAGTTGAAGAAATCGATAACAGTGGTGGTCAGAACATTATTACACTTGATCAGGAATTAGCCAAGCTGCAAAAATTATTAAAGCAAATAAGAGCTAAGCTTGATCGGGTAATGTAAATTGCTGAAAAGACGGATAAATTATCCGTCTTTTTTTATTTAAAAAAGGGAGAACTGTTTTGAAAAATTAGTCTCCCTTTTGTATTGAGTTTATTTTGACCAAAGAACCTTTGATTTTTGGAATTTGGCCCAATTCATTTGATTTTTGCAGCAAGAGAATGCCTTTGAAATGATGTTCTTTATAATGGTTAAAAGCTTCATTTTTAAGTAGTAAAGCCGTTCCATCATCTTTGAACATAATTATTTGACTGACTTGCTGGTCCAGTTCTTCTTGCTTCACGGCTTGCTGGGCAATAGATTCGTATTGGACTTTAACCCTAAGACCTTTGACGTTTTCCACCAAACCCATAGCTTTGCGGTATTTTGTAAAAGCTCTTTTATGCAGAGTATTATAAGCATTTAAAGCTTCATCAGTAATGAGCAAACCCAGATTATTGGGTTTAACAAAAATTATTTTTATTGTCTTGGTCACTAAAATCACCTCCTTTTTTAGAATTATTTTAGCTTAAATGAATTTTAATAATTTGTCAACTTATTTGATTCATTAAATTATTATAAAAAAATTTTTTATGTTAAAATAAAGATAATTAAATTAATAAATTATAATATGCTGGAAAGTCAAAATATAAATAATCTAGAAAAGCAATCAGTAAATCCGGAAAGTGAAGATCAAGAAATAAAATCAATTGATGATTGTTTAGAATTAATAAAAAATAATGGTTTTGCTGAATTGGAAAGTATTACGGTCCAATTTCATCAAAAAACAGCTAATAAGCTGATTGATCAAGGTGAAGGGCGTGCAGTAGCAAGGAATTTGGATAAACTTGCAGGATTGGATCAAGAAACAGCTAATAAGCTGTTTGATCAAGGTCAAGGGTATGCAGTAGCAAATAATTTGGAAAAATTTGCAGGATTAGATCATCAAGAAACAGCTAATAAGCTATTTGATCAAGGTCAAGGGTATGAAGTAGCATATAATTTAGATAAATTTGCAGGATTAGATCATCAAGAAACAGCTAATAGGCTATTTGATCAAGGTCAAGGGTATGCAGTAGCAAGGAATTTGGATAAATTTGCAGGATTAGATCATCAAGAAACAGCTAATAGGCTATTTGATCAAGGTAAAGGG
>WJKP01000035.1 GCA_014729025.1 Candidatus Buchananbacteria bacterium | reverse complement strand
GGTATATTTAAAATTTCCGCGACTCGTCGGGCATCGTTTTTTGCATCAACAGAACAACATTTATTGGCAATAGTTTGTTTTTCGGCATAATGCGGATCCTGCCAAAAGTGCATAAAAATACCAATGACTTGATAGCCTTGTTTTTTAAGCAAAGCAGCGGCCACAGAGGAATCAACTCCTCCACTCATGGCTACAGCAACTTTTTGATTTGTCTTGGGCATAGCTTAATTATTTTTTAAACTTCAATAATTTTATAATCAGCTTCTGATTTAGCGCCAAGATTTAATTCAACAGCGCGTTTAATTTGATCTAAAGCCCACGGATCATTACCCAGTATATTATCGGCTTTATATGATTGCAAAATTTTTAAAGCTTCAACATCCAAAGCAATGCGATCATTTTGAGTAGCCATTAAAATATTAGGAGTTTCAATTTGACCTTCTTCCGGACCTTGGGTGACAAAACATTTACGACCGTCCATAATAATTAAATCAGGCTGAATGACAGAAGCTACTTCGGCAATACGCGGTTCCAGGTTTGATAAATGCAAGGGACCTCTTAAAATCGGCTTTAGCATGCCAATGGTTATTTTTAAACTCATGGTAAATTTGGCAAAACGATGAGTTTTTAAACAAGGTAATAAAATAATTTTATCAACCTCCTGAGTAATTTTAGGTATAGAAACCGATTTGAAATATTTACCGCCGGGCACTTTGACTTTTACCCAATCATTTTGATCAAAATTATGCCAGGTAATATTAAATTTTTCCATAAGTTCTGGTGTACCTTTTTCCCTGCAGACTTTTTCAGTGTTTAAAAAATAAGTGCATGATTCGCCTATTATTATTTCTTTAGGTTTGGCTGATTGGATGATTTCAATCATTGCTTGTAAAAAATTCATATCAGTTGAAGCTGGGAAAGGATCGGCAGTATTAAAATTAGGTTTTAATAAAACCTTGTCATTTGGTTTTATTAAATCAGTAATCTCGCCAATTAATGGTTTAATAATTTTTTGAATATCGAATTTTAAATTTTGACTTGTTTTAGTTTTTATAATTTTAGACATATTTTTATTTTAATAATCGGTAAAATAAATCATTGGCCCAGACAATAAATTTACCATCCGCATGCGGGCGATAATATTTTAATTGTTTTTTTGTTATTTTGGGCTGGGCTTGCCAGTCTTCTACACTATCCCCCATTTCTAAAGTATACAAAACCTTACAATTTGTTGAATCCAGCTTTTGCTTGGTAGCTTTTAAATTATTTAAACTTGATTTAAAATCAAAGCCTGGAAATTTTTTTAACCATTTTTCACCCCAGGCAGTTGGATAAGTTTGAACTATTAAATAATCAAGTTCGGCTTGAGCTTGGGCTAAATAATCTGCACCATGCAATATTGCTTGTTCCGGCGGTAAACCTAAACAATCATAAGCCAAAAGCTGACAGTCAATTTTTTTCAAATTTTTAGCAATGGTTTTGTAAAATTTGGTCCAATCTTTTTTAGTTTGCTCCTGATCCATATATTGAGTAGGATCAGTAAATAAACGATAACCGTTTAAACCGTCACCTAAAAATAATCCATTAAAATTGAAATCTTGTTTTAATTTATTAAATTGTTTAATAATATATTGGGCAAAACTAATATTTTCAGGTTGTAAAGTAACTAATGGGTCTAAATCATGATTTTTAGAATTTTGTTCATATAAACGCCATAATTCAGGATGTTTTAGCAGCCAGGATAATTGTTGTTTTGCATTAGGATTAAAAATCTGCCCCCAGAATCCAAAATAAACTTTAATATTTTGCGCCTGTAGTTCCTGGACTAAATTTTTTAAATGATTGTGCGTATATAAAAATTTAAAAGGTCCATGACGGTTTAAAGTAGTATCTTGATTAAGTTCAAATTTTTGGTAATTAATAAAAAAATCAGGCAAGCGATCCTCCATAATTACAATGCCTGAAATTTTTCTATTTTTAAAATCATTTTTACTAATTTCGTTAAAAGCTCCCAGGTCTGTACAGGTAATAGTCTCCAGATCATCTTTGGTAATTTGTTCTAGTGTAAATTTTTTAAACATAGTTTTGTAAATTAATATCACCCTTTGAAGGCTTCAGGGTGACATTAATGTTTAAAATATTGTTCTTTCTTTTGATTTTTTGATATATTTCATGGTTTCTTCGGCCGTATCAACCAAGTGAAATAATTTTGGATCGCCTGGGCTAATTGTTTTATATTTTGTAACCATTTGCTTATTTAACCAATTGACCATTGGTTGCCAAAAATCTTTGCCAACCAAAATAATCGGTAATTTTTGCATTTTACCGGTTTGGACCAAAGTAATCATTTCAAAAAATTCATCAGAAGTCCCAAACCCGCCCGGGAAAAATATATAAGACTGAGCTGAAGCAGCCAGCATGACTTTTCTGGTAAAAAAATAATAAAAACCTTTGCTTTTGGTGACATAAGGATTGGTTCTTTGTTCGGCTGGTAATTGGATATTAATGCCAATTGATTTTTTAGGATCAATTTTATGAGCACCTTTATTGGCAGCTTCCATAATGCCAGGACCGCCGCCAGTAATGACCAGATAATTGTTTTTAGCCAGTAATTCACCCAACTTTTCAGCTTCTTTATACCATTTATTTTTTGGATCGATTCTGGCTGAACCAAAAATTGTGACCTCGTTTTTAAACTGGGAAAGAAACTGGAAACCTTCAACAAATTCAGCCATAATGCGAAAAATACGCCAGGTTATATCAGACATGCGTTTTAAATCGATTTCCCTTTCCATAGGATGCATGGGCAGTTTGGCGGCTGGTAAATTATATTTGCCTTTTTGCTCTTTCTTATTTATTTTCTTTTTCGGCATAATTGTTTGTAATTTAAATTATAATTTAAATATTATTATCATTATATCATTTTTTCTTGGAATATAAAAAAGCAGCCAATAATGAAGTGATTGGTATAACAGTAATCAGACCAATACTACCGCCAATTGAGCGGACAATTTCATCGGTTATAAAATCAAGATTAATAAAATTAATATAAGAATCACCAAATTCGGTGTAAAGTAAAAGTAATGGTAAAGAGACACCGACATAAGCAAAAATTAAAGTATTGGACATGGTGCCCATAATATCTTTACCAACATTAATGCCTGATTTAAATAATTTGCTAAAATTAATATGGGGATTAGCCTGCTTTATTTCAGTTAAAGAGCTGGCAATTGACATGGCTACGTCCATAACAGCGCCTAAAGCAGCAATAATAATTCCGGCAAAAAACACGCCTTGCGGGTCAATGTCCGGGAATTTATAAAATAAAGTGCGAGCTTCTTCAGTTGATAAACCGTTTAAATAAGTTAATTTGGCAAAAATAAAGGAAATTATTATGGCAATAAGCAAGCCGCCCAAAGTGCCTAAAATAGCAATAAACGCTTTTTTATTAAAACCGGCAATAAAGGTTAAGGTAATAATGGCAATTGCTATGGAAATAATTAAAGCAATTAAAATGGGATCAGTACCGCTTAAAGTTTGCGGAATTAAAATTTTGAAAATTAAAATGATCGATAAAATTAAGCTAATCACTGTTTTAACTCCCTGACTACCG
>WJKP01000034.1 GCA_014729025.1 Candidatus Buchananbacteria bacterium | reverse complement strand
CTGATGCCAGCGTGTTTGGCGGCTGGATATCTTCAATCAGCCAGACAAAATCCACGAACTCAGCCAGTTTATGGGCAATCGCCCATCTGGCCTTGCTTTCTTCTTCGTCCCTAATCTCTCCGGTTACCAATCGAAGCCTCCATAATCTCATCTTAAAAACCTCCTTGCTTGTTTGAAATTTTTCTTAAACCCCAGATAAAGGGCCAAAGAAATCCCGCTATATGTTAAAATGTACATTTTGTTTTATTAAATGGGATTCTTTTACTGACCCTTTATTTGAGGCTCAATTTTTCAAAGTTCCAGCAACTAATTGGTAAAAGCATGGAGGCATGTCTCTAAAAGAGACCACTGGCTTTAAGGTCAAAGACCTGACCAGCAACATTTAGTGTAGATTGTTTCTAGCAAAAGCCGGAATCAATCTACTGGGCTAAATGCACTACTACCCCCATATTTTTACTAACTAATTGAAAAGTGCTGTTTTAGTTTAATATATTATTATATCACATTTTATTAATTTTGTCAAGGGCTATTCCTAATCTTTTATGTTTCATAGACTGCTCAAAACTTTTTCAAGGTAATAGCGCAGTATAACATATTTAATGTTTTTTGTCAATACTCAATACCACAAAATAACTAATTTTAGCAAAATTTTTACAAATAAAAAATATCCTGTTATAAAAAAATAACAGAATATTGGTATTTTTAAATTATTAATTTAATAAGCTGATGGCAATAAAAAATCCCCTTTGTTAAGGGGGATTTTTTATTTTAAATAGTTTTAAAATATTTATTTTTTGTCTTTACTTTTCTTTTTAAAACCAGTACCAGCCGGAATTAAGCGGCCAATAATCACATTTTCTTTTAAACCATCCAAAGTATCAACCTTACCTGTAACAGCAGCATTAATTAAAACTCTTGAAGTTTCCTGGAATGACGCAGCAGATAAAAAACTGCGAGTTGATAACGATACTTTAGTGATGCCTAAAAATAATTCTTCAGCTGTAGCCTCTTTACCTTTGCCTTTTCTAATTTCAGCATTAGCTTCTTCCAGTTCTGAACTTTCAATAATTTCAGCGGGCAATAAATTGGTATCACCCGAATCATTGACCAAGCAACGGCTAAATAATTGTTTAATAATTACTTCAATATGTTTTTCATTTAATTTCTGGCCTTGTGAAGAATAAATATATTGAATTTCTTTAACTATGTATTTTTTAACCTCATCCTTGCCTTTTAATTTATACAGCTGCCGCAAATCAAGACTGCCTTCAGTTAATTGCTCGCCTACTTTGACAAAGTCACCATCTTTAACCCAGATCCGATAACCAGGCGGGATTAAATATTCTTTTTCTCTTTCAATCTGAGCAATAACCTTAGCGGTTTTTTCTGTTAATTTTATTACACCGTCTTTTTTAGCTTTGACTTCTTTTTTACCTTGTTTAAATAAAACGTCGCCTTTTTTGACCTTTTGGCCTTCTTTAACTTTTATAATTGCTTTGTCATCTTTAATTTGATGAATATCTTCTTCCAGCTCATCGTATTTAATTTTAATTATTTTTTGTCCATAAGTCGTGCTTAATAAAACTTGACCTTTTTCATCTTCAATTTTCCTTGACGCTTCAGTAATGCTAACTACACCTTCAACATCAGCAATAAAAGCTTTGCGTTTGGGCGGTCGAGCTTCAAATAATTCCTCAACCCTAGGCAATCCTTGCGTAATATCAGAACCAGCCACACCACCGGTATGAAAAGTTCTCATAGTCAACTGGGTGCCGGGTTCACCAATGCTTTGAGCGGCCACAATACCGACTGCCGTACCTAATTTAGCCAATTCATTATAACCCAAATCATAACCATAACATTTCTTACAAATACCTCTGGACAGTTTACAGGCCAAAACAGAACGCACTATAATTTGTTCCAAATCCAAATCTTTTAATTTTCTGACCACTTCATCACTGATTATTTCGTTTTTATTAATAATAACCTCATCGGTTTCCGGATGTGTAATTTTATCTAAACAAACCCTGCCCCAAACTCTTTCCAAAAGATTAACGCCGATCTCTTCACTTTCTTTTTTCGTATAAACAATACCTTGTTTATCACCGCAATCTTCTTCCCGAATAACCACGTCCTGGGCCACATCAACCAAGCGTCTGGTCAAATAACCGGCATTAGCTGTTCTTAACGCAGTATCAGAAAGACCTTTTCTTGAACCATGAGTGGAAATAAAATATTCCAAGACACCAAACCCTTCTTTAAAACTGGCTTTCACCGGCAATTCAATAATCTCACCAGCCGGATTAGATACCAAACCTTTCATCCCGACCATTTGAGTCACCTGCCCCCAAGAACCTCTGGCACCGGCAGTTACCATACTGTAAACCGGCCCTTCTTTATCCAAGCTATCCTGAGAAATTTGCACTATTTTATCTTTTATACCTGTCCAAATCTCAATAATTTTTGAATGTCTTTCACTTTTGGTTAAAAGCCCTTGTTCGTATTGTTCATTAACTTCATCAATAATTTTATCACCTTGCTCTATTAAGGCTTGTTTTTGTTCCAAAACCGGCAAATCATCCATTCCCCAAGAATAACCGCTTTTGGTTAAATAATAATACCCTAGATCTTTTACATCATCTAATAATTTGGCTGTCGCATCTTTGCCTAATAGTTCCAAACAATATTTAATTATTTGACCCAATTTTTTAGTATGGATCTGTTCATTATAAAACGGCATGCCTTCTGGTAAAATCTTATTAAAAAAGATTCGTCCTACATTGGTTTCAATAATTTCCGGCTGGTCTTTATCCGGTAAAATTGTTTTAACTTTAATTCGCTCTCTGATCGTAATTATTTTGGAACGATAAGCCAAAATAGCATCCTGACAAGAAGCAAAAGCTCGTGGTTCTTCTTTAATATCTTCAAAACTGGTTATATAATAACAGCCCCAAACAATATCCATTTTCGGGGTGGTAATCGGATTGCCAGTCGCCGGTTTTAACAAATTCCTTTTTGATAACATTATTTCTTTGGCTTCTTCTTTGGCTTGTTCTGTCAAAGGTACATGAACCGCCATTTGGTCACCGTCAAAATCAGCATTAAAAGCTGAACAAACTAAAGGATGCAACTGAATCGCCTTACCTTCAATCAGAGTTGGTCGAAAAGCCTGAATCCCCAAACGATGCAAAGTCGGCGCACGATTTAATAAAACATGAGCATCTTTAACGATTTCTTCTAAAATATCCCAAACTTCTGGACGGCCGCTTTCAATAAAACGATTGGCACTGCGAATATTATGAACAAACTCTCTTTTTATCAACTGGCTGATCACAAAAGGCTTAAATAATTCCAAAGCCATTCTTTTAGGTAAACCGCATTCATCCAAAGGCAAATTAGGGCCGACAACAATTACACTACGACCAGAATAATCAATTCTTTTTCCCAAAAGATTTTGTCTAAAACGGCCCTGTTTACCTTTTAAAATATCAGCGATTGATTTTAATTGCCGTTTTTGACCGGTTGAAGCAGTAGTTGTTTTGGAATGACGAGCGCTATTATCAACCAAAGCATCAACTGCTTCCTGAAGCATTCTTTTTTCATTACGAATAATAACTTCTGGCGCGTTAAGTTCTTTTAATTTTTTCAAACGATTATTTCTATTAATTACTCGACGATATAAATCATTTAAATCAGAAGTAGCAAAGCGACCGCCGTCTAAAGGCACCATCGGCCTTAAATCAGGCGGGATAACTGGAATCACATTTAAAATCATCCATTCCGGTCGAATATCATTTTTAGCTAAATTTTTAATTAATTTTAAACGCTTTACTATTCTGTCTTTTTTAGCACCGATTGTATCTTCTTCATCAGCTTGTAATTTTTTAACCAATTTTTCCAAATCAATTTCAGTTAATAATTTCCTGATTGCTTCTGCACCGATACTGGCCTCAAAAAGATAACCAAATTTCAAAGATAAATCATGATAAAATTCTTCAGAAATTATATTTTTAACTTTTAATTCTTTTAAATCAGCCTCGGTTTTTACAAATTCAGTTTCTAATTCTTTAAGTGTCTCTTCTTTTTCTTTGTTTAATTCAATAATTTTCTTGTCCTTGTCTTTTACTTTCAAATTTTTATCTTTTTTAATTTGGTTAACTTGATTTTTAAAATTACTTTCTATTTGTTTTTTCTTGGTTTTATATTCGGCTTTTAATTGTTCCTGGGCCTGCTTTTTTAAATCTTCATCTACCTTAGTCACAATAAAATTGGCAAAATAAATAACTTTTTCCAAATTCTGAGCTGAAATATCTAAAACCAAACCTAATCGTGATGGCACGCCTCTTAAAAACCAAATATGAGAAACAGGCGCTGCCAGCTCAATATGGCCCATTCTTTCACGACGGACAATTGAATGGGTAACTTCAACACCGCATTTATCACAAATAATTCCTTTATAACGAATTTTTTTGTATTTACCGCAATAACATTCCCAGTCTTTTGACGGCCCAAAAATTCTCTCGCAAAAAAGCCCGTCTTTTTCTGGTTTTTGAGTACGATAATTGATTGTTTCCGGTTTTAAGACTTCGCCATGAGACCAATTTTTCATTACTTCAGGTGAAGCTAATTTTAATTTAATACTATCGAAATCCAATGGTTTATTTTGATTAAATATCATTACTTTAAAATTATTTAATTAAAAAAATATAAATATAGTAAAAAATTTATTTTTTTCTAGTTGTTTTTTTATCAGAATCACTGACAAGTTTACCTTCTTTTAAGAGTTCTACATCTAGACATAAACCTTTTAATTCACGGACTAAAACATTAAAAGATTCCGGTATATTTAAGCGTTTAATCGGTTCACCTTTAATAATTGATTCATAAGCTTTAGAACGACCTGGTACATCATCAGATTTAATAGTTAGAATTTCTTGCAAAGTATGGGCCGCGCCATAAGCTTCTAACGCCCAAACTTCCATTTCGCCAAATCTTTGACCACCAAATTGAGCTTTGCCGCCTAAAGGCTGTTGAGTAATTAAAGAATAAGGACCGATTGATCTTTGATGAATCTTGTCTTCAACCATATGATTCAATTTCATCATATATTTATAACCAACCGTTACCTCTTTATCAAAAGCCTCACCGGTTTTACCGTCATGCAAAGTTACTTGTCCGTTTTCCGGCAAACCAGCTTCTTTTAATAACTCTTTTATTTGCTTTTCAGTTATACCATATAAAACAGGAGTGGCAATTTTATAACCCAATTTATTAACCGCTAAACCAAGATGGGTTTCTAAAATCTGTCCCAAATTCATACGAGAAACAACACCCAAAGGACTTAAAATAAGATCAATTGGTGTCCCGTCTTCCAAAAACGGCATATCTTCTATTGGTACAACTTTGGAAATAATACCTTTATTGCCATGACGTCCAGCCATTTTATCACCAACTTGAATTTTTCTTAAATCAGCCACTGATACTTGAATCATTTGACTTACACCTGGTGATAATTTATCACCTTTTTCTTGTGAGAAAATTTTTATATCAATAACCTTACCGTGATCCCCGTGCTCTAAATATAAAGAACTGTCACGCACATCTCTGGCTTTTTCACCAAAAATAGCTCTTAATAATTTTTCTTCAGCTGAAAGTTCTGTTTCACCTTTGGGCGTAATTTTACCAACTAAAATATCGCCTGAAGAAACTTCGGCGCCGATTCTGATAATACCGTTTTCATCTAAATTTTTTAATTTTTCTTCACCAATATTAGGTATATCAGAAGTTATGATTTCGGGACCCAATTTGGTTTCCCTGACTTCTACTTGATAATTTTCTATATGAATTGAAGTATAAAAATCTTTTTGAACTACGCGTTCGGAAACAATAATCGCATCTTCATAATTATAACCGCCCCAAGACATAAAAGCGACCAAAACATTTTGCCCCAAGGCTAGTTCAGCATCATTAATTGCCGGGCCATCTGAAAGTACTTGACCCTTTTTAACCCTTTCACCTTTTTTAACAACCGGATGCTGATTAATACAAGTTGAGGCGTTTGATCTTTTAAATTTATTTAAATCATAATGTCTTAAATTACCATTATCTGCTAAAACTTCTATCTTGCCTCCGTCAATACTAGAAATTTTTCCTGACGCTTGATTAATTATTACATGCCCAGAATAAAAAGCTGCCATTTTTTCTACACCAGTACCAACTAACGGCGCAGCTGGTTTAATACAAGGTACTGCCTGACGTTGCATGTTGGTACCCATTAAAGCTCTGGCACCGTCATTATGTTCTAAAAACGGAATACAAGAAGTGGAAATGCTGACAATTTGATTTGAAGCTACGTCCATGTAATCAATCTGATGGACAGAAGCAATATCAGGCTGCCCAAAACGACGCACTTCGGTTTTTTCTTCTTTAAAATTACCTTTATTGTCAATCGGAGTAGTTGCCGAAGTTGTCACTGAACGTTCTTCAGCTAAAGCATTTAAATAAACTATTTCATCAGTTACCTTGGCCGAAGCCTTAAAGCTAACCCGATGAACTCTTAATTTATCAATTACTTCTTTGGGAATTTCCTTGCCTTTTTTAACTACGATTTTCTTAGTTTCCGGGTCTTTGATATTTTCCAAAGCTGTTCTTTTGACTACCCGATAAGGAGTTTCAATAAAACCATATTCATTAATTTTAGAGTAACTGGCCAAATGACCAACCAAACCAATATTAGGACCTTCTGGTGTAGCAATCGGACAAATTCTACCATAATGAGTGGTATGCACATCACGTACCTCAAAACCAGCTCTTTCTCTTGATAACCCCCCTGGTCCCATAGCTGAAATTCTTCTTTTGTGTTCCAATTCAGATAAGGGATTGGTCTGATCCATAAATTGGGAAAGCTGAGAAGACATAAAAAATTCTTTAACCACACCCATGACCGGCTTGGCATTAACTAACCTGCCCGGTGTCATTGAATCAATATCTAAAGTACTCATTTTATCTCGAACGATTCTTTCCATTCTAGCCAAACCGATTCTGAATTTGTTTTGAATTAATTCACCGACAGCTCTGATTCGGCGATTACTTAAATGATCAATATCATCAGCTTCTTCCTGAGTATTGTTTAATCTGATGATTTCTTTAATTACATCAATTAAATCTTCCAGTCTTAAAATTCTTGTTTCCGGAGTATTGGGAATATCATAATTAAAACGCTGATTAATTTTGTACCGCCCGACTTTACCAAAATCATAACGTTCAAACCTAAAAAACATTGAATAAATCAATGATTTGGCATTATCCGGTGTTGCTAAATCACCGGGTCTGATTCTTTTATAAACTTCTATCAAACCTTCTTCTTCATTGCTGGCAACATCTTTTTCCAAAGTATTTTTTATATATTTAACACTCGGGTTATTATCTACACCTTTAAATAAATTTAAAATTTCCTGTTCATTGCCGTAACCAAAAGCTCGCAGCAAAGAAGTTACTGCGACTTTTCTTTTGCGGTCAATTTTTACCCATAAAATATTATTGGTATCGGTTTCAATTTCCAGCCAAGCACCGCGATTTGGAATAATTTTGGCCCCATAATACCTTTTGCCCCTGATATAATTGGAAGTAAAAAAAACCCCTGCTGATCTGATAATTTGAGAGACTACTGATCTTTCAATACCATTGATAATAAAAGTGCCTCGATCAGTCATTAAGGGGAAATCACCTAAATATATTTCTTGTTCTTTTTTCTTTTTTAATTTCTTATTTTGTAAAATCGTTTTAACTCTTAATGGAGCTTCATAAGTAATATTTTTTTCTTTGGAAGTATTTTCATCAAACTTTGGTTCGTCTAAATAATAATCTTTAAAATAAAGTTCCAGATTACGACCACCAAAATCAGTAATGGGAGAAACTTCTTCAAAAAGTTCTTTTAAGCCTTGTTCCATAAACCAATCATATGAATACTTTTGAACCTCGACTAAATCAGGTAATTCTAAAGCCTGGTTCATATTTGTTAAAAATTTTCGTTCTTTAATTTGGGTTGATTTGAGATTTTTTTTAGAAGACATAAAAAATAGCTCGCCTCCCGTCTTTTTGGCGAGTTGTATTATTAGTTAGTTTTTAGCTAAGTTGTATATATAAGCCCCACTATTTTATTGCGTTATTTTTTAACCTATAGCGGGAAATCTCTGACTTTTATAGCTTAACAAAAGCCTTAAAGGTTGTCAAGTTTTTTGTAAAAATATATAATAATTTAATGGGATAAATAACTATTAATCTATAGTTAATGACAAAGAGGCTAGTTTAGTAAATGGCTGCTAGATATTGGTTTAAAAATACCATTAATCAACTTCCATAAACATAACCAGCATCCCGTGCTGATAACCAATAATTTATTATAAAAATATGCAACGCACTGAAAAAATCAATCAATTAATCAAGCAACAATTAGGGCAAATTATTAATAAAGAAATAGATTTTCCTGACAATATATTGACTACGATTACTCGGGTGGAAACAACCCCAGATTTTAAAACTGCCAAAATTCATCTGACCGTCTTGCCCGAAAATTTACGAGGTACAGGTTTGGAAATTTTACGAAAAAACAAAAAAAATCTTCACAATATCTTAAAAAAACAATTAAAAACCAAATTTACTCCTAATTTGAAATTTTTAATTGATGAACAAGAAATTTATGCTTCTGAAATTGACCGCCTGCTTGACGAAATAAAATAAACTTGTTATTTTACTAAATTCTAAACAATTTAAAACTATAATACTCTAAATATTATTTTGAATTTATAATTTATAATTTATTTAGAAATTAGAATTTAGTATTTTTAATTTTACTGATTATGCCTTATAAACGGGTTGCTCCGCAAATATTAGGAGTTATTAATAATTCTAATCACATTCTTTTAGTTTCTCATGAAAAGCCCGATGGAGATACCTTGGGTGCTTCTTTGGCTTTGGCTAATTTTTTAGAAAAACAAAAAAAAGCCCATAAACATTTTTGTATTGATTCGCATGCCAATTACTTTAATTATTTACCTAAAATTGAAAATATTATTAATGATTATAATTTAATTAATCTGACTGACCATGATTTAGTTATAACGATTGATTGCGGTGATATAAAAAGAACGGGCATTGCTGATGATTTAATAAAATTCAAAAAAAATCTGACCCTAATCAATATTGATCACCATGCCAGTAATGATTATTTTGGTCATTATAATTTGATTATTCCGCAAGCGTCTTCTACCAGTGAAATAATTTATGATTTTTTTTATTTTCATGATATTAAAATTGATAAATATATTGCTACCAGCTTATTGACCGGCATTTTAACTGATACCATGAATTTTACAAACGCAGCCACAACTCAAGAAAGCTTAAAAATAGCAGCCGACTTAATTAATAACGGCGCAAAAATTAATCAAATTACTGACAAAATAACGCAAAATAAAAATCTGGCAGCTCTAAAATTATGGGGTGAACTTTTTGGCCGCTTGGAATTTAACCCTCAATATAATTTTGTTTATACGGTTATTACGCAAAAAGATCTTCAAAAAAACCAAGTTTCAACTGAAGAGGTCAGAGAAGGTTTGGCTAATTTTTTAAGTATGATTAAAGATGTTAATTTTATTTTGGTTTTAACGCAAGAAAGCGAAAACCAAATTAAGGGTAGCTTAAGAACAACTAAAGACACTATTAATGTAGCCAAATTGGCTCAAGCCTTGGGTGGGGGCGGACATGCCAAAGCAGCCGGCTTTGTAATTAATGGTCAATTAATAAAAGCAACAAATGGTTGGCAAATTAAATGATTTTTGCTATAATAAAAATCTAATTAATCTGATTTATTGTCTAGAGGTTAAGAATCTGATTTGTTAAAGCAAATCGGCCTCCAAACCTCTTAAAGCTAAAAACTAATTTAAAATTATGCCACAAGATAAAAACAATGAAATTAAAGATTCTTATTTAATTCCTACGGTTATTGAAAAATCAACTTATGGTGAACGGGCTTATGATATTTATTCAAGATTATTAAAAGAAAGAATAATTTTTCTTGGTTCACCGATTGATGATGGCGTTGCCAATACTGTTATTGCTCAAATGTTATTTTTAGAAAGTGAAGATCCTAAAAAAGATATTAAATTATACATTAATTCACCCGGAGGATCTGTAACTGCTGGTTTAGCAATTTATGATACCATACAGTATATTAAACCAGATGTTTCCACTATTTGTATTGGGATTGCTGCTTCAATGGGCGCCGTGCTTTTAGCTGCTGGTAAACAAGGTAAACGGTTAGTTTTGCCTAATTCCGAAGTCATGCTTCATCAGGTTATGGGCGGCACCGAAGGCCAAGCTTCTGATATTAAAATCAGGGCCGAACATATTTTAAAAATCAAGGATCAACTTAATAATATTTTAGCTAAACACACCAAACAGCCAAAATCTAAAATTGAAAAAGATACTGATCGTGATTTCTTTTTAGATGCTGACGAGGCCAAAAAATACGGTTTAGTTGATAAAATAATCAAATAAAAATTTATTTACAAATACTTGACAAAATTTCAAGCCTATGTTAAGCTAAAATATCGCTCAACTGAGTCGCTACGACTGTTTTTGTTCCCCCTGAAACAGTCTAGTTCAGCTGAGCGGTTTTCGGGAATAAATTTGCAAATTTGTTCTCAGAAATCTGCAGACACGATAAGCATGGGAGCGTGAGCTAGGATTTAATCCGGCTTTTAGCTAGATTACTCCTTACTTACGTTTTCTTGTCTGCAGGTTCTTGAGAAAAAAATAAAAAAATACGCTTTATTGGCGTATTTTTTTTATAAAGAGTTAATTATTAGATATTGGCTAATGACTAAATTCATGTTAAATTAATATTATGAAAAAAATACTCTCAATTTATATTTTATATCTTATTATTCTTGTGGGCATTCTAATGTGCACAAATTTAATTGATGCCAAAATCTTACCTGATTATGATAATGACGGCTTAGCTGATCAAGAAGAAGAAAAAGTTTATAATACTGATCGCAATAATCCTGATACTGATCAGGACGGTTACCCAGACTCTTTAGAAATTTTTCACGGCTACTCACCAGTTCAAAACAATGCTGCTCGTTTAAATAAAGTGACTCTTAATATTCCTTATATCAATGAATCACCGGACGGCAGCTGGACCGGTCCCTGGAAAAACGGCTGTGAAGAAGCCTCAATTGCTATGATTGAAAATTTTTATTTAGGCAATGAAACAGTGGCAATTAAAGATTCCATGGATTTTATGATGACTTTATTTAATAAACAAGATCAGATTTGGGGTTCTAATGCTGATGCTGATGCTTATCGCACAGCCAAATTAATTGATGATTATACCAATTATAACGCAATAATTATTGATAATCCAACTATTGCATCTATTAAAAAAGAATTAAACCAAAAACGGCCGGTTATTTCTTTTCATTACGGTAAAGAATTGCAAAACCCTAATATACCCTTTTTAGCTACCGGCTCTTATTATCATGTCATCGTTTTAATTGGTTATGATGATACGACCGGTGAATTTATTGCCCATGACAATGGTGATATTAAAACTGGTGAAAAACATCGTTATAATTATGATGTTTTAATGAATTCATTAAATGATTTTGTTTTTGAAACCCGCCAGGCCAACGGCACACCCCGTGTTATTTTCACTTATCCAAAATTAGTTAAACTAACCAATAGTCCTCACGTTTATTATTTAAAAGACAATGATAAACAATGGATTGTTAATGAGCAAACTTTTAATGCACAGGGCTTTGATTGGGCAGCCATTAATGTTGTACGTCAAGAATGGCTGGATAATTTTACTGAAGATGCGGATATAAAATAATAATTATAAATTTTTTTATGCAAAATATTTTTGAAAATAAATATCTAGAAAAAAAACAAATTCCTTTACCCGAAAATTATGAAAATAAATTAATAGAATACGGTTATGAAAATCTGGCTGAAGCTTATAAAAAAGTAATTGATATCAGCCAGGCTATAAAAAATGAAAACGGCCAAGCTTTATTGGTTGGTGGTTGTGTCAGAGATATTTTTTTTAATAAAATTTCCAAAGATTTTGATTTAGAAATATACAAACTTCAGCCGGAACAAATTGAAAAAACAGTAAAACAATTTGGTAAAGTTTCAGATGTTGGCAAAGCTTTTGGCATTTTAAAAATTAATTTGGGGCAAGATATTGATATTGATGTTTCTTTACCTCGTCGTGATTCTAAAATCGGTTCCGGCCATAAAGGGTTTGAAATAAAAGCTGATCCTGATATGACTATCGCTGAAGCAGCTAAAAGACGTGATTTTACCATTAATTCAATAGCAGCTGATCCTTTAACAGGTGAACTGTATGATCCTTATAATGGCTTGGAAGATATTAAAAATCGAATTTTACGAATCACTGATGAAGAAAGATTTCAAGATGATCCTCTAAGGATTATGCGGGCATTGCAATTTATGGGTCGCTTTGGACTTACATTAGATCGAAAAAGCGCTAAATTAATCCAGCAGATGACACCACAATTAAAAGAATTGCCCAAAGAAAGGATTTCAGAAGAATGGAAAAAATTATTATTAAAATCAGACAAGCCTTCTTTGGGACTAATGGCCGGCATGAGCCTGGGAGTTTTTGAAGAAATACATCCGTCTTTTCCTCCTTTATTAAAAACCCCGCAAGATAAAGAATGGCATCCTGAAGGCGATGCCTGGATTCATAGTTTAATGGTAGTTGATCAAGCAGCGGAAATTTGCCAACAAAAAAATATTAGTAATAATAAAGCCTTAGTGATTTTATTAAGCTCTTTATGTCATGATTTAGGTAAAGCTACTACTACAAAAATAAAAGTCGACGAACAAGGCAATGCCCGAATAATTTCTCATGGACATGAAGAAAAAGGTGAAGAACCTACGAAAAAATTTCTTGATGAAATTAAAATCGACACAAAAACAAAAGAAAAAGTTATCAATTGTGTTAAAAATCATTTAGCACCCACGCTATTATATACTGAGGAACAAATCAAAGGTAAAAAAGTATCAGACGGAGCTATTCGCCGTTTAGCCAAGCGCATTTATCCAGCAACCATTCAAGAATTAGTTTTAGTCGCTGAAGCTGATCATTTAGGCCGCGGCTCGTATTCTAATCCTGAAATACCAGAACAGAGCCTTTTTCCTGATAATTTTCCAGCGGGTCCTTGGCTTTTACAAAAGGCCAGACAAATCCAAGTTGAAAACAGCAAGCCGACTGATTTATTAATGGGACGCGATTTAATTAATTTGGGTTTAGAACCTAGCCCCCAATTTGGCCAAATCATAAAATTGGCCAATGAACTACGTGATGAAAAAAATATGACGAAAGAAGAAATTTTATCAATAATTTATCAAGCTAAAAATACAAAGGAAACCATAAAAAAACTCCAAGAATTATCAGTTTAAAAAAATAAAAAACAAGGCAATTTGCCTTGTTTTTTTATTTTTAAATAGTTTGAATTTTATTCAACAGTATTTTCTATTTTTTCATTTTCTGTGTTAATTTGAGATTCTTGATTAGCCCCTACTTCAATATCACTATCTTCTGCTGTCTCTTCTTCAATACCTATTTCATAAATAGCCGGCCAAGCCACATAATGGGAACGCCAGATCTCTTCTTCTTTTTCCTGGCCAGGTCTGGTGATATAACGATAAAAATGAGCATCAGCTCCTTTTTTAGAATATTCAATTATTTTTTTGGCGCCAGGCTCTAAATTAGGATTTTCAATATATTTAGGTGCCGGGGGATTACGCCAATTATAAACTGCCGGTTTTGTCACTTCAACTTGACGACTGTCACTTTTACCCCAAAAAGTAAACGTTAATTTAGTCCCCTCAATATTAGTCTGAAACAAAATATAATTACCAGTATCATTAATAAACCGGACATCTGGATGCGGCCCGTAAATCGCAGCATCAAAACCTATCGGATTATAATAAGATACTATATAAGAATGAGGTTTTCTTTCAGTAATTGGCAAGCCTGTATACATAGCCACCCTAAAAGTAGTGGTGGCAATCTGGCACAATCCGCCGCCGTATTCTTTAATTGTTCGATCACCTTTAATTACATATTCCGGGAAAAAACCAGTCGCCGCATTAACTTCACCAATTGCCTCAACCAAAGAAAATTCTTCATCCGGTTTTATCAAATAACCGTGTAAAATTTGGGTCGCATTTTTAATATTGCGAATCCTATTAAAACTTGAACCAGAAAAATCAGATTCACCAATCCCAATAATTTCAGCAATACCCATATCATTAACATCAGCTGTTTTTATTTCCGGTTCAGCCTTATTTACGACCAATTCTATTTCATTTTTATTTTCCTGAAAAAATTGAATATTAATTTTTGTTAAACTGGCTTGTGAATCAAGTTCCAAACCTAATTTATGAGGTTCAAAGTTAATAACTTTACCATCAGAAAAATCAAATTTTGCATCTTGCGGCTCAATATTTATTTCTTCGGATATTTGCCGTAATTTATTAGTAGCCCAGGTTTCATTAAAAACCAAAAATACCTGATTATTTTTTTTATCAAAAACCAACCAATGCTTAAATTCGGATTTTTCAATTGGCCATTCTTTGTCTTCATATTTTAAAATTATTTTTTCTTTGGCTAAAGTTTCTTCAATTAAATTTTTAGCCCGTAATGCTTCAGTTTTATTAACCGCTGGTATAGCCGGCTTAATTTTTAACTGAATTGTTTCTAAATCAATCAGATCTAATTCATTTTTTAATTCTTCAATTGCCAAATCATAATTAATTACAAACCCTCTTTTTTCCGGTATAATCTCAAATTGTTTATCATCAATAAAATTTATCTGCGCGTTTAAAGCCGGGCTTTCATATTTATGATATTTTTGCTGTAAAATATTTTTCAATTCATCTTCATTTAAATTATATTTTAAATCAATCGCTTTTTGATCCAATAAAGCCTTAAATTGCTGATAAATATTTGCAGCTAAAATATTGCTTCTACCGTATTGATATGCCTGATCAACCATTTTTTCTGTTTCAAAATTTAAAATTGAAAAAGCCAAATCAGGATCTTGAAGCGAAACCATTGTCAGCCCAACATTATAACTTTGATTACGAAAATAAAAATCCAATCCGGTTAATTTTAAATTATCAATATATTGATTTAATTTATTAATCGCCTCTTGTTTAGTTAATCCGCCAAAATTAATCCCATCAATATAAACTCCGGCATAGATTTTATCCTGATATAAAAGCTCATAAGCAGCTATTGGCGTGATTAAAATCAACAAAACTATTACGCAAACAAAAAAAACAGTTAATATTGTTATTAACCTTTTTCTGGCTTGTTCTCTTTTTTTCTTATTGAGTCTGTCGGAAAATTTTTTCTTAATCGCTTTAGCTTGCTTAACTAACCGATCTTTAAGTTCCTTCACTTTCATTTTGTTTTTTTAATATTTCTTGAAGTAAATCTTTGGCTTGTTTTTGTTTAAATTCTGTTTCGATTGGATTTAAACTGATATTTAAATGAACAACATCACTTTCTTTAATATTATCAGCCAAATATTTAAGGGGAATAATTAATTTTTGACCGTCTTCTAAAATTAAAACCGCGTTATCTGCTTCCAACCGATCAACTGTTGCTTTTAATGAGTCCATAAAATTATTCTTCAGGTTTGACCTGAACATTAATTAATTTTGATTTGGCTGCTTTGGGCATAATAATTGTCAAAATACCGTTTTTAAATACCGCTTCAACCTTATCAACCTGAATATCAACCGGCAAAATAATAGAACGAGAAAATCCGCCCCAATAACATTCTTTATAAAAATATTCAGCCTCTTTTTCTTCTTGTACTTGTTCTCTTTTACCTCTGATTGTCAAAAGATCATGATAAATATGAATTTCCAATTCTTCGGGTTTTACTCCGGCAATGGTTGATTTGACAATAATTTTATCTTTGGTCTGATAAACATCGACTGCCAACTGACCTTCATAATCTTCGGTAAACCATTCTTCTTCATTTTTCATTATCGGATCTGGTTTTACGGACAAATCTAAAACACGCCGATCATTCTCTTGACCATTTTCCAAGCTGTTTTTTAATTCATCCAAGCTTTTAAAAAAGACTGGAGATTGTTCTTCTGCCATCTTTTTAATTTAAAATTAACTTATTATTATTTTATTATATTATACTAAAAAAAACAAAAATCAACAAATAAAAAAGCGGGGAGACTAGTTTAGTCTCCCCGTAATAAGTTGGGAATATTTAGTTTTTTTATCCTTTGCTTTTCGTCAGGGTCTGTCAAGGATGAGGATCCGTTATGACAGTCTGGCTCCCCTAGTCGCCGCTTAAAGTCGGTTAGCCTTATCTTTGGCTAAGCAGCCAAAACCTCAGTAAAGCTGCCCGACTTAGCAAAAGATAGTCCCCCAAATATCCCCTCTCAAGACTATAAACTAAAATTTATAAGCTTAAGAGGAGAGTGTTAGTTGCCTAACAATACATCCTCACGATAAGCATGGGAAATAATTAAAAATTAATTATTAATTAAAGAGAACAATGCAAACAAGGTTTTGGGTTCTAATAAAATAGGGCTTATTGAACCAAATTTTTAAACCTTATTTGCATTGTTGCCTCTAGCACTTAATTTTTAATTTACGACTTAATATAATAGCTTAGCATAATTTGAAAATTTTGTCAATACCCCATAACAACTTTAAAGTAAATAATCAAAAAAGCTGTCATTTGAGGCATTATTAATGATATTTATTGTTATTAACTATTGACATATTATTTATAATATGATAAAATAAGCAATTAACTCAAGGGAGGTGTTCATGAAAAAATAACCCCAAAAATAACCAGGCAAGCGACTAGGGCGCCGGCATAAGACTTGGTTATGCTGGCTAACCAGCAACCTTTTACCCCTTGATATATAAGGTTAAGAAAACCAAAGGGAGTTGTGGAGGGAAAAAATGAACGATATTGAAACAAAGCCAAACCGACCAGCCAGAAGTACCTATCGTTGGCTGGCACAGCCCAGGGTAGCCCATTGCCCGGCTGGTGGATAATTAAAACTTTGCTTTTTCCCTTTTTTAAAAAAAATAGTTTCTTTTACCGCAAACAAAGAGAAAAATAAAAAACACTCTTTTTAAAATAAGAATTGTAATTGGATGAACAAACAAAACACACCCCCAAGACTTTATAAGTCTTGGGGGATCTTTTTTTATATTAATTGGTTTATTTTTTACTTTTTTTAAATTTTTCCTGTTGAGCTTTAATAGCAGTATATTTATCAGCGCCTTGCCAGGCTAATTCAAATAAAGTTTTCAAAGCCTGAACAATTGCTTCGTTTTCCAAAACCACAGCAATCAAATTATCTTTTAAAGAAATCAAAACCGCTTTATCCAAATAAAACATTAAATCTGCATTAAAGGGATATTTTTCAGACGGTAAATAACGCCGTTCTTCCTGCCAAAACATGGGCAGTTTGGGAATGGTTTTTCTGGGATCATACACCACAATCATCCTGGCTTTGATTCTTTTTTTATAATAAAACTGGCGATGATCACCGGGGGTAACAGGAAACCAGTCCAAAGCTTTATTAATATTAAAAATCTCTTCAAAATTTTTCAAACCAGAGCGAAAAATATCTTTTCTTATCAATTCTAACCCTTCTTTGCCTTCATAAAATTTAACCTTGGCTCTTTCTTTGGTCAAACGTTCCAGCATTTCCAGTTCAGGCATTAATTTTTTAGCCCTGCCGATTTTGGATTCTACGTCTTCTTTTTGTTTATATAATAAATCCAAAATCTGCAAAGGTGTTTCCACAATAAAATAAGTTTTTTTCTTT
>WJKP01000033.1 GCA_014729025.1 Candidatus Buchananbacteria bacterium | reverse complement strand
TGGCGGTGCCAGAGAAAACAGCCTCCAAGACTATGGGGCTGTTTTCAAATACTTGATTTTTTTATTTAACTATTTTAAATTTAAATATTCATATGAATATTTATTTAGAGATATAAGTTATACTAGAAAACTACCCTATGCATGTTATGAATTACCCTAAAAACTATTGACAATTTTTAATAAATATGCTATAATGTAGTCATTGAGTTCCCAATCGGGAACGCTTTTTATTCTAAAAAATAAACTGAATTATGTCTTATCAAAATTGGATTTTATCTAAAATCAACAAAAAAATAATTGAAAAATCAATCCTTATATTAATTATTTTTGTTTTAGTTTGGCAATTTGCCCTACCGAGATTCACTTCTTTGGCTTATACTGTTAAAGATCAATTTTTGAACACTGAACAAGTACAAGCTGAGGAACCTAAATCGCCAGTAGAGGAATTGGGCGAACCAACAAAAGTAATGACAATACCTGTTACTGCTTATAACAGTTTACCGGGCCAAACTGATTCAACGCCTTGTATTACGGCTAATGGTTTTAATTTATGTAAAAATAATCAGCAAAATGTAATTGCTGCCAATTTTTTACCGTTTGGTACTAAAGTTAGATTTTCTGATTATGATCCTAATACAATTTATACTGTACAAGATAGAATGAATGCCAGATACTATTATCGGGCTGATATTTGGATGAAAAATCGACCAGATGCTGTAAAATTTGGCTTGCAAAATTTGAAAATGGAAATTTATCAATAAAAGCCAGGGATTAATATACAGTTCAAAACAAAAACTATCCTCAGCGGATAGTTTTTGTTTTTAGGCTTTTTGTGCTATAATATTATTAAGAGGAAAACTACTCTTAATAAAAATTATGAAATTGAGTAGTTTAAAAATATATTTAGCCAAAATAGCGTTTTCTCAAAAAGGCGTGTATATTTTAATCATTGCAATTTTTATTGCAATTTTTTGTTTGCCAATTATATCTTCCTTAGCCAATTACCACCCCGCGGGTAATTATTATCAAAAACTACAAAACTTAGTACGTTTAAAATTTAAACCACAAACAAAAATAATGAATATTCATATTACTGCTTATTCCAGTACGCCAGAACAAACCGATGAAACACCATGTATTGCCGCTAGTGGTTATGATTTATGCAAACATAACAAAGAAAACGTAGTTGCCTGTAATTTTTTACCGTTTGGCACAAAAGTTAAATTCCCAGAATTGAACCCAAATAAAACCTATACTGTAGTGGATCGTATGCATGAACGTTTTAATTCACGAATGGATATTTGGATGACTGATAAAAGCAAAGCCAAGCAATTCGGTGTCAAATATTTAAAAGTTGAAATTTATAAATAAACTGCCATGAATATTATTGAAAAATTTATTGAAAAAGAATATAAAAAACTGCGCTGGACAATTCTGATTAGTGTAATTTTGGTTATTATTATTTATAATTTAATAGCACATTTTTTATTAGATAAAGCATATGCTTATATTTACCTGGATCTTTTAATTACTTTTTTATTGAGTGTTATTATTATATATTTTGCTTTTATAATAATTGAAAAAAAAGAAAATCAATTAAAAGAACAAGTTGATCAATTAACTGCTTCTTATCAATACATCGGTCAGATTAACCGTAAAATCGACAGTCTTTTAGAGGTTGATATTGCCAGCTTAGATCAATCAAAAAATGTTTCTTTGCAAAATTCAACGACTAAAATTTTTTCCAGCTTAATTAATATTCTTAACGCCAAAGCTGGCTTATTAAGCTTTACTTATAAAAATAATTTTAAAATTTTTGAGTCGGATTTAAAAGATGAAACAATAAAAATAAATCTGGAAAAAATAGCCAGGCAAAATTATAATAAATTATACTGCAGTTTTAATAAAGGCCAAAAAAAATATTTTACTAATCTTAATATTCGTGAAGATTTTTTTAAAAAATACCAAATACTCTCCAAGCCAATTTATATGCATGATAAAGATATTGGCGTTATGGTTTTATTATTTAATAAAGATCAAGAAATTGAAAATCGTGATTTAAATATCATCAGGGTTTTTTCTTTTTATCTGGCTTTAAACGCTACTTTTAAACCTGATTTTAAAGTTCAAAGGGTTTGAAATAAACTTAAAGATATGCTAAAGTATTATAAACTTGCCTTTATGGCAAGTTTATTAAGCAAATTAAGGCCACGTAGCCAAGTGGTAAGGCAGGAGTCTGCAAAACTCTTATACGTGGGTTCGATTCCCACCGTGGCCTCAAAATTACAATAACTGATTCATGTTTAAATATAAAAATCTATTTTTTTATAGTATTATTATCATTATTAGTTTTTTTAGTGCTTTAATTTTTAGCCTGATTTGGTTTTCAGTTCTACATTCTGAAAAAAATTTAAACCAGCAAATAATCCAAAATCGAATTTTAATGGCCAAATCATGGTTTTTAAATAATATTGACCAAGCTAAAGGAATTTTGCATTATCAATATCAACCAGCAACTAATTCTTATTCAAATAAAAATAATCATACCAGGCAATTAGCCACTTTATGGGCGATAACTGAGTTAAACAAATTTTTAAACAATGACAAAGCATTAACTGATTTGATTAACTCCACTTTTGATTATTATTTATATTTTCAAAAATGTCCTGCTGATTATTGCTATTTACAAATTGAAGATAATAATCAAATTGCTCAAAATGCTTTTATTTTGTTAGCTTTGCAAAATGAACCTAATTATCCTAATTCACAAAATTTACAAAAAAAATTCGCTCAAGCTCTAATTAATCAACAGCGAACAGATGGTTCTTATAAATTATATTTTGATCAACAAAAATTAACTGGAATTAATTATTATCCGGGCGAAGCAATGCTGGCTTTAATAAAATACTACCATCTCAATAATGATCCCGTCTATTTGGCATCAGTACAAAAAGCCCATAAATATTATCAAAAATATTGGCAAACCAATAAAAATACTGCTTTTATACCCTGGCAAACTCAAGCAGCTTATTATCTTTATCAGGAAACAGAGAATCAAGCAATCGCTGACTTTATTTTTAATATGAATGACTGGCTAATTGCTGAAAATCAAATTATTACGCCTGTTTATTTGGAAGGATTAATTGATGCTTACAAATTAGCCGTTCAAAATCAAAATCAACAACGTATTAACGAGTATAAAAAAACAATTAACTTAAGCTTAAATCATCTTTTAAATTTACAATACACTGAAAAATCAGCCCAAAATCTTATTAATCCTCAAAAAGCAATTGGCGGATTTCGAGATTCTTTAGAAAAAAATCAACAAAGAATTGACTCAACCCAGCACGGTTTAATGGCTTTAATAAAAATCTATAATTATAATATTTTTAACTAAATGCCTATTAATTACTACAGTACTAATAATAAAAATTTAAAAAATAATTTTGAGACTGCTTTGCTTCAAGGCCTGCCACCTGATTATGGTTTGTATATGATAGCAAAATCAGATATCCCGCAATTAGCCACTGAAACAATTAAACAAATGAAGCAATTATCATATAGCGAAATTGCTTTTTTAGTTTTACAGCCTTTTTTACATGAAGAAATACCCAAAAATGATTTAAAAAATATTTTAAATGATGCTTATTCAAATAACAAAATTCCGACCAAGCTTGAGAATGTAACAGGCAAAACTTATATTATGTGGCTGACTCAGGGGCCGACTTATTCTTTTAAAGATTATGCTGCAAGATTTTTTGCCCGCAGTCTAAATTATTTTCTAGGAAAAAGAAATTTAAAAAGAACAGTGATTGTCGCTACTTCAGGAGATACTGGAGGAGCAGTAGCTGATGCATTACATGGCTTATCTAACGTAAAAAACATTGTTTTTTTTCCAAAAGATTCAATTTCTGAAGCTCAAAGAAGACAAATGACAACTTTAGGTGATAATGTTTATGCTTTTGCGGTTAATGGTGATTTTGATATTTGCCAATCATTAGCAAAAACTTTACTGGGCGATAAAGATTTTGCCCAAAAAACAACCAATGACCAAGAAAATTTCACCTCTGCCAATTCAATTTCCTTGGGTCGGCTTTTACCACAAGCAATTTATCCATTTTTTGCTTATTCCCGAATTGCTCAATATCCTGAACCAATAATTGCCAGCATCCCTTCTGGTAATTTTGGCGATATGATGGGTACAGTTATTGCCAAACAAATGGCTTTGCCGATTAAAAAAATAATTTGCGGAGTTAATGCCAATTTAACCGTTCCTGACTTTTTAAAAACTGGCCAATATACAGTTGAACCATCAAAAAAATCCCCCTCATCAGCCATGATAGTTTCACATCCTTCAAATTTAGCCCGCTTAATTGATTTTTATAACGGGCATATGTATGATGAACAAAATCCACAAACAAAACAAGTAATCAAGCCCGGAGTAATTGATAAAACACCTGATTTAGATAAAATGCGTCAAGATCTTTATTCAATTGGAATTTCCAATCAAGACCATTACAAAACTATTAAAAAAGTTTATAATAAATATAATGTTATTTTAGAACCGCACGGCGCAGTTGGCTGGCAAAGCCTGGAAATATATTTAAACGGTCAACATGATCAATTGGCAGTAATTTACGAAACAGCTGATCCAGGTAAATTTCCTGAAGATATAAAAAAAGCCATCAATCTAATTCCTGCTGTACCGAGCGGTATTCAAAAACAAAAAAATTTAAAAGAACGAATTTTTACAATAGAGACCTCGCCGGATTATAATAAAGCCGGTTTAAAACTAAGTGCGCAGCAAATCAAAGAAGCCAAACAAAAAATTAAAAAAATATTTAATCAATAATATGCGCATATTTTTAAATTTAATAATTTCCATTTTAAGTTTTATTATAATAACTTTAGCCGTAACTGGCTTATTGCAGCCTTATATTTTCTTTTCTTATTTTATTGGTATTCCTGTCGGCCTAGTCAGCGGTTTTATAATTTTTTTAATTTTAAATTCTAAATATGGCAAAAAATAAATACCCGCAAGTAACTAATACTGTTATTAAAAATCTTTTAAAAGAAGCGAAAAAAAGCGGTATTCAAGTTAAACAAATAGATAAAAGATTTTTAAGCTTTGCCTTGATTTATAAAGACAAAACTCATTATTTTTTTCATAAAAAAATAGGTATAAACCCAACCAATAGCGCTTTGGTTTCTAATAAATTTTTAACCTTAAAAATTTTAGAAAAAACTAACATTAAAGTACCAAAAGCTTTTTTGACTGCCAGTTTAAGTGAAGTTAAAAAATTATTAAAAACTAAAAAAATTAAATATCCTTTTGTTATAAAACCCTTTGATTATTCTTTAGGCGTGGCCGTAACAGCCAATATTAATGATTTAGCCACCATTAAGTTGGCTTATTCACGTTTACAAAGATATTGGCGTAAAGCCAAAGAATGGGGCAAAAAGAAAAAGAAAAAATTATTCATGGTAGAGGAATATGTTACTGGTAATGATTATCGTATTTTGGTTTTGAATAATAAAGTTGTTGCAGCGACTCAAAGGGTCTATCCACAAATTATAGGTGACGGCAAAAAAACAGTAAAACAATTAATTAAAAATTTTTATCAAAAACACAGTTATTTTAAAAATAAAAACAAAAAACCTTTAATTGATAAAGAACTAAAAAGAAATTTAAAACTGCATAATGTTGAATTTGATACGGTTTTAGATAAAGGCCAAACAATTCGCTTACGTCAAACATCCAATGTATTTGGTGGTGGCATAACCATAAATATAACTGACAAAATTCATCCTTTTTATAAAAAAATAGCCATCAAAGCCTGCCAAAAATTTAATTTGAATTTGGCTGGCGTTGATTTAATTACCAAAAATATCAGTAAAAAAGACGATTACAGCATAATTGAAATCAATTCTTTCCCGGCCTTGGACATGCATGAAAATCCTGACCAAGGTAAAGATGTTAATGTTTCAAAATTAATTTTACAATCAATTTTCCCTAATTTAAAATAAAAATTAACCCTAAACTTATGAGACAAAAAATAACAGTCATTTTACTCTCAATTATTGCTATTTTAGTACTGGCTGATATTTTGATCTTAACTATCTATTTACAAAAAACGGCAAAACAAGATTATTCTGAATCTAAAATCACAAAAGAATCAGTCGACCTGGAAGAAAAAAACGATTCAGAAAAAACTAATCAAGAAATTGGAGATGAAATAATTATTGCAGACAATATCCCACCTACTGAAATTGAATTTTTAGATCAAATACCTCAAGATCCCATTGAACGAGAAAAAATAATAGACGAATGGTATATTTTTAAATTTGCAATAGAAAAAATTGAAGAGAATCCTGATATTCTTAATTTATTAGACACTAATTATCCAGAATATCTTAATACTGAATTACAATATAATAACATTGAAAAATTACAAAATTTACATCAAGCAATGATGGATTCCGAAAACCAAACAATCAAAAATTATGGACAGCAAATGTTTGCTGACTTAAATGAAGCTAAAAATACAGCAAATATTTTACTTGATAAAAATCAAGCTTATGATAATTTAAAAGGCTTTTACGAACCAACTGATATTTTAACAAATTGGTTTCGTTATGGCTATTTATACGCTTATGAACCCAATAAAAGTATGCCCCTATTTACACGTGAAGCTCGAAAAATATTATTAATATGAAAAATTTTTATTGGTTTTCAGCAAATGCTTCTAGTGAATTAACAAACTTTTTTAACCGTTATTACCTTACCAGCAACAAGGGGCGAATGACTGACAGCCAGACTTATCAAACCATGCAAGATGAATTAAATGAAAAATTTTCAAGCGTTAAAGAAAATAATAAATTATATTTTAATTCTAAAAATTCAAATGAAACTTTTCTTTTTGTTTATGAAGAAGGATGTTGGCGTTTTGCTGATTATGGTACAGATATATTTTCCGATCAGAATAATTCTGAAACAAAACAAATATATCAAACCTGGAAAGGCTTTATTACCGCCGCTAAAAATAATGATCTAGAAAAAACATTAACTTTTATTTCTTCTGAAAAAAAACAAGAGTTTAAATCAGAGATAGAATTATTTAAAAACCGAAATTTAACACTAAAAGATTTTGCCCAAGCATTATCCGATACTTTAGCAAAATGTGAGGAAGAAGACATTGAAGATAAAGCTTATTGTACTGCAGGCATGCAAGTAGGTTATGAAAGAAGATCTTTAGGCATAATCTTTCAAAAAGAATCCAATGGTAATTGGTCTATCCTAAAATGGTAAATTTAAATAAAAAATTAATTCCCCACGGAATTCAGGCTTGTCCGCTGTAGTTTGAATTGCAACGAATAGCTAAGACGAAAGGGCTTTTTATTATCAAATATTCTTCTCATCCTCAATATTAGACAAACCTAATTCCCATACATCCCTGCCTTTTTTATAAACCTTGAATCTTTTATTCCAAATTGATTTTTTAGTCAAAGCACCTTTAAAAGGAATTGAATCTTGTACTGACGGATCAATTCGATACCAATATCCATTAAACTTAAATTCAGCAATTGAATGCGTCTGTTTATTATCAAGGCTAATTAATTTCACTAATCTTGATTCAAGTCCTGCTGTTTTACATAAAGCTAAAAAAACTATAGCCAAATCAGAACAAGCTTTACCCTTGTAAACATAGCCGTCTTTTAAAATTTGTGAAGCTGTCCTTTGCCACTGAATGCTATCTGCATGTTTTTTTGTTTTCTGATTATATGACCTAAATTCTAATGATTTTAGAATTTTATTTTTTAAATTAACTACATCTTGAAATGTTTTTATCTGACTATCATCTAAAAAATCGCGAATAATTTTATCTGTTTTAATTTGAGATTTTACCATATTTATGGTTGTTTTTTCCCAAACATAGCCTTATAAATTGCGTAAACAATATTTAAATATTTATCTTTTAATTCTTTATCATTGGCTTTTAAAATATCAGCATTAAATAAAACGTGGACAATACGAGCTGTTCGGCTCCATTTTTTTATTTTTTGACCTTTTTTAGGCACACCATCAACCAAAACAAAATCATTGGCAGTTTTTAAATCATCATAAAAAATATTATCTGATAAATATTTTATTTTATTTTTTTGATATCGATAAGTCCCGACTTCTAATTCATTTTTAACTTCAATCGAATAATCACGCGTATTGGAAAGGATAAGATGACTACCCTTGATCTGCTTTTGATATTTTTTATTTAATTCCTTAACATTGATTTTATAGGGAATTTTTAAAAATTCTAAAAAATGGAAAAAATCCAAAGGAATAATCTTATATTTCATGCATAGCATTGAAATCATAGGGAAAGCGCCAGTATAACGCGCATTACATTCAATCGGGTAAACTTTATTTTCCTTTTGATTAATAATAATATCTAAGCCAAAAATTCCTTTATAACCTTTACTATACATATACTTACCAAATTTTTCACCCATTTCCCTGGCTTGCTTATTTATACTGGGGTTGAATTTCAAACCAAATACGTGGCCTACAAAAACACCATTGCCTTTTTTCTTGGCAATCACTTGCGGTATATCCATTATTTGCTGTTGGATACCAGAAACCAATGTACCGTATTTAGTCGCACAACAGGCAATTGAACATGATTTGCCTTCAATAAATTTGGTAATATTGATTGTTTGTAATTCTTTTCTCTTATAAATCCCGGATTCGATTTTTTTCTTAAACTCGTTAAATTTTCGTTTTGAATCAATAAATAAAGTGCCCTTTCCGCCACCCAAACGAAAATCAGGCAATTGCAAAACAAATTTAGGGCCGTATTTATTAACAAAAAAATCAAAATCATATTCTGGTTTTTGAAATTCGGAAAACTTCATTATTTGACCGGGCACGGGCTGCAAACCGGCGCGAATTAATTGCCTGCGAAAATTAACTTTATTTTCAAATAATTTATTTAAATGAGCTCTATTGGCAATTAATTTAACATTTAAACCTTTAATTGCTTTGGTAATATTTTTATCAGCTTTATATAAAAATAAATATTTTTTACCTTTATGTGACTTGATATAATTTTGAACGGTTTTATTCCTTAAAATATTATTGGTATTGGTAAAAGGTAATTTTAAAGTCGGCCGTCTTTTTTTCAAAATAAAAATTTCATCTAAATATTTTTCTAATACTTGATTATCTTTGGAATCCTTAAAACAAATTATTTTAAAATTTTTTACAAATAAAGAAGGAAAAAAACGCATAAAAGAGGTTACGCCTACACCAAAAATAACCCCTTTAGTGTCTAATTTGTCCTGCAAAAAATATTTAAAATCCTTATAATTTTTAATTCTCAACATTATAAACTTATTAATTTTTAATTTAACTTTATTATATCAAAAAAAGGGGACGAGCTGAATTCTCGCCCCCTTAAAGTTACTCCAGAGATTTTTTTACTAACTCTCTGGAAATTGTGATCGCTTGTTCATCCTTTGCTATTTTGACGTCCGCTGGAAGCTCTGTTGATTTTTTGCCAATTACCAACAAGGTCATGTCATCAAGCTCATAAACTTGCGGGCAACTGCCTACAATACACTTAAATTCCTGGGGTGTTAAATTTTTCATTTTTTCCTCCTTTTTTACAAACAAGATTCAAGGTCAAGAATAAAAACTTTTTCAGAAGTCACATCAACACTATGAGTGCAAAAAAATTTATAAGCTTTACATTTCTTAATTTCAAACTTGATTCCCAATTTTTTAAGCCTTCGTTGTATTGTATCACTCACCTCCTCAAAATTTAGATTATACTCACGTATACCCTCAGGGGCATAATTTCTTTTTTTGTATTTATTAATCCCATATTCTGATATCCAGCAAAAACACTTTCGTTGAGTATAACGATCACCGCAAGGATATGACATTAGATATATTTTTATTGAGCCTTTTTTATTAAAAGAAATTTGTTCACTTATTGCCAATTGAAGCTCTAAAAAAAATATATGAGCAAACCTATTATTCATACGTTTTTTTTCTTCCTTGTCTTTTTCTTCTTGCTCTAATTCTTTTTTCTTTTCTAAAGCAATTGCTTCTTCTCTTTTTTTCCTTTTTTCTTTACCTATTTCAAAACCATCTCTAATAATACTCTCATAAATATCCATATCATCAACCATTTTTCCCCTCCTTTTTGTTCTTAAACAGAATTTATATTAATTATATATTATTAAACTTTTCAAACAATATTAAATATGTCAAAATTTATTTTTAGGCTAACCTTAAATAAATATTAATTAAAAAAATTGACAATATTTTTGTCATTTATTATTATTTATAATATGAAACTTTCTACTAACAATAAAAAAGTCTTAAACCTTTCTGATAAAGAAGTAAAAATCTTAAATAATCTCAGCACTAAAAAATCAATAAAAATCACCTCTTTAGCTAAATTAACCTTAATCCCCAGAACAAGTGTTGAATTTTATTTGAAAAATCTAAAACAAAGGGGGTTTGTAAAAAAAATTAAAGTTCAAAATCATTTTGAATGGCAAAGAACTGAAGATTCTGATTTAGCGTCAAAATTTAGAGGTTTAATTGATAATTTAGATTTTTATTCTGAAATAATTGGTAAAATTGAAGATAAATCTATTATTGTAGAAATTTTTAGAGGCAAAGAAAAAATCCTTGAAGCTGCCAATAAAATTTTAAAATTTAATCCAGCTTACAGAGTCTACTATATTCAATGTGTCGCTTCAGCCAAATATCAAACCGAAAATTTTCCTAAACAATTTACCCTGGAATTTCATAAAAGATTGAAAAAATCAGGCATTATCATGGAAGTAATTGCAGCTCAAAGCATCATGTCGTACTTTGATAAACTATCAAAAAAAGAACTCAAATCTCATTTAGGTAGACCTATGATAAATTATTTAATTGCAGATGAATTCATTGATTTTAATGCCGATTTAATAATACATAATGAGATGATTATTATTCTTAATTATGAAAACGAAAGCGTTATTTTTATAAAAAATAAATTACTATCAAATATCTTTGCTAATTTATTCCAATTTTTACAAAATTATACAAAAAAAATAGATTTGAATTCCTATATTAGAAATTTAATGGAAACAAAAGCATAAAAATGATAAGATTATTTTATATGTCACAAACAAAACAAAAATTAATGTTAGTTGACGGACATGCCTTAATTCACCGAGCTTTTCACGCCTTGCCTCCTTTAACCACTAAGGATGGGGAATTGGTTAATGCTGTTTATGGTTTTACTACTATTTTTTTAAAAGCTTTACGGGAATTAAAACCTGATTATGTTGCTGTAACCTTTGATAAAGCCAGAAAAACTTTTCGTGATGAAATTTATACTGAATATAAAGCACAAAGAGAAGCTGCTCCGCCCGAACTTTATGAACAAACCCCTAAAATTAAAAAGTTATTAAAATTATTCCATGTGCCTGTTTATGAAATTGATAATTATGAAGCTGATGATTTAATTGGTACGATTTGTAATTTACCCGAAATTAATAAAGCAAACATAGAAACCATTATTGTTTCAGGTGATTTGGATTTATTACAATTAGTGGATAATAATACCAAGATGTATGGTTTAAAACGAGGTATTTCTGACACAATTATCTATGACCCTCAAACGGTTAAACAAAAATATGAAGGACTAAAACCAGAACAAATTATTGATTTTAAAGCTTTAAAAGGTGACCCTTCTGATAACATCCCGGGAGTTAAGGGTGTTGGCGAAAAAACAGCTATTTTACTTTTAAATGAATTTAAAACTTTGGATAATATTTATAAAAATATTGATTCAACTAAAATTAAAGATTCTGTCAGACAAAAATTAATTCAAGATAAAGAACAAGCTTACCTAAGTCAAAAGCTGGCCACAATTAACCAAGAAGCGCCTATAAAATTTAAATTAACAGAGTCTAAAATAAAATCTTATGACAAACAAGCAGTAATAGATTTATTACAAGAATATCAATTTGCCAGCCTAGCCAATAAATTGCCTGATCTTAACAATAAACAAGCAACAAGTCCTGATAAAACTGATTTTGAAAAAATAAATCAAAAGCAAAATTATTTATTAATAAAAACCGAAAAAGAATTAGATGGTTTTTTACAAAAATTAAAAAAACAAAAAGCATTTGCTTTTGACACGGAAACAACAGGCTTGGATCCTTTTGCCGACCAATTACTGGGAATAAGTTTTTGCTGGCAAGCTAACCAAGCTTATTATGTGCCTATTGCTGAAATCCAAGGCGAGGGACTTTTTGAAAATATTAAAATAAAAAAAGATTGGCTAATAAAACTCCAACCTTTTTTGGAAAATCCTCAAATAGAAAAAATTGGACATAATTTAAAATTTGATAGTGAAATTTTATTAAACCAAAATATAAAAGTAAACAATTTATTTTTTGATACAATGTTAGCTTCATACTTATTGGCTCCCGGCTCAAGAGCTCATGGCCTGGATAATCTGGTTTTTACCGAACTCGGCCATCAAATGATTTCTTATAATGAAGTAACTGAACAAAAAAAATTAAAAATAACTCAAGTTCCTTTAGAAAAACTGGCTAATTATTCATGTGAAGACGCTGATTATACTTGGCGGTTATTTAAACTTTTAAATAAAAAAATAAGCGACGAAAAATTAAATAAATTATTGCAAGAAATAGAAATGCCTTTAGTACCAATATTAATTGAAATGGAATATAACGGCATAAAAATTAACCAACAATTTTTACAAAAATTAAGCCAAAAAATAAACAAACAAATTAAAAACATTTCCCAAAAAATTTACAAACTGGCCGGGACTGAATTTAATATTGCCTCCCCAATGCAATTAAAAGAAATTTTATTTGATAAACTAGCCATTTCCACAAAAGGTATTGGCAAAACCAAAACCGGCTTTTCTACTGCGGCTGAACAATTGGAAAAATTACGGGGGCAGCATAAAATAATAGATCTTATTTCAGAATATAGGGAACTAAGCAAACTTAAAACAACCTATATTGATTCTTTACCCAAATTAATTAATCCAAAAACCAAAAGAATTCATACTAGTTTTAATCAAACCATTACTGCCACCGGCAGATTATCTTCATCAGATCCAAATTTACAAAACATTCCTATAAAAACCGAACTTGGACGAGAAATTCGGCAAGCTTTTATTGCTGAAAAAGATTATCAATTTATTGCAGCTGATTATTCGCAAATAGAATTACGCATTGTTGCTTCTCTGGCTAATGATAAAAATATGATCAAAGCCTTTAAACAAAATCAAGATATTCATACCATCACTGCAGCCAAAATTCATAATTTAAAACCGGAACAAGTTGATAAAGACTTAAGACGCAGTGCCAAAGAAATTAATTTTGGTATAATGTATGGCATGGGCCCCAGAGGCGTAAGTTTAAGAACCGGCATTCCTTTAGAAAAAGCTAAAGAATTTATTGATAAATATTTTCAAGCTTTTCCTAAAATTAAAAAATACATTGAAGCAACCAAAGACTTTGCTCATAAAAACGGTTATGTTGAGACCATCTTTGGCCGTAGACGTTATTTGCCCGATATTCAGTCTGGTGTACCCCATATCGCCGCCTCAGCAGAACGTATGGCTATTAATATGCCTATCCAAGGCGCTGCTGCTGATTTAATTAAAATGGCTATGATTAAAATTCATGATAAACTACCTGAAATCAGCTCAAAAACCAAGCTAATTTTACAAGTTCATGATGAATTAATTTTTGAAGTACCAAAAGCCGACTTGTCAAAAGTAGCTAAATTTGTTAAAAAAGAAATGGAGGATGTTAATCATCATTTTAAAACTCCAATCAAAGTTGATATTGAAACTGGCAAGAATTGGGGAGAATTAAACTGATTTTAATAATAAATTAACAATAACCAATATTCAAAATGGAGGGAGTAAATAATTATATTGATTATTGGAATTTGGTTATTGGTCATTATGAAAATATATGAAATTACCACCTAACAAACAATCAATAACCCTTATCGGCATGGCCGGCGCCGGCAAATCTTTTATTGGCCGTAATTTAGCCAAACTGCTTGAATTTGATTTTATTGATACTGATGATGTTATTGAAAAAGATACTAATCAAAAATTACAAAAACTTTTAAATAATCTGGGGGAGGAAAAATTTATTGAATTGGAAAAAAATATTATTATTGGTTTAGGCAATATTCAAAATAAAATAATTTCGCCTGGCGGTAGTGTTGTTTATTCACCAGCTGCTATGCAATATTTAAAAGCCAATTCAATTGTTATTTATTTGGCTGATTCTTATGATCGTATTTTAAATAGAATCAGAAATCTTGAAAGTCGCGGTATTGTGGGGTTAAAAAATAAAAATTTTGAACAATTATATCAGGAAAGACAGGCTTTATATAAAAAATACTCAGATATAACAATTGATATGTCCCTAATGCAAACTAATGATAAAAATGCTAAAGCCAAAGAAGTAATTAAAAAAATAATTACAGAGATAAATAAATTAAATTAATAGCTATTTAAAAATATTGAAAAATCGCCATCAGGCGATTTTTTGGAATAAAAAAGTCAGCAACATTGTACTGACAAAAAAGTTTGGTGCGCAAGACCGGACTTGAACCGGTACGGCCTTTATGGCCAGCGAATTTTAAGTCCGCTGCGTCTACCTATTACGCCACTCACGCACACAAAACTTATTTAAAAAACCTCCTCTGCATCTAGACCAAAACATTAGCCTACCGCAGATACTTGTCATATTAACACATTTCTGCTTATTTGTCAAGACTTTTGTATTTTATGAATATGGGCTAAAATGGAAATACCTGCTCATAGCCCCTGAGGCTCTAGGGTGCCAATAATATATAATTCAAAATCATGGTTCGAGAACCTCACCATGAACATAAGGCTTTATGATCATCTTTTTATACGGCGAGGATACTTATCGCTCCAGCCAAAAATTAGAAAAAATTAAAAATAAGTTTCAAAAAGAAGTTGATTCTTCTGGTATGAATTTAACTGTTTTAGACGGCGCCGGTCTTAAATTTGAAGAATTTAATCAGCAGGTCAAAGCTTCCCCCTTTTTAGCTCGTAAACGAATGGTAATTATTAAAAATTTAATTTCTGACAATAAATCAAAAAATATTCAAAAAGAAATTGTTGAATTATTAAACCATGAATCAAAACAGCCGGATCAAAATAATATTATAATTTTTTGGGAAGCAACCAATCACTCTAAATCAAGAACCAAAAATGCGCTTTGGGATCGTTTAATTAAAGAAAAATTTGCTGAGGAATTCAAGCCTTTATCAACTGGTCAATTAAATGCCTGGATTGATAAAGAAATAAAAAAAAGACAAGCACAAATTGAAAAAACAGCGATCACAAAACTGGCTGCCATGGTTGGTAATGATTTATGGCAATTAACTAGTGAAATTGAAAAATTAGTAAATTATTGCCAAACTAAACAAATTACACCTACTGAGATTGAAAAACTTGTCAAAGCTAAATATGATGACGATATTTTTAAATTAATTGATTCTTTAGGCAATAAAAATAAAAAACAAGCCTTAAAGCTTATCTCTGATCAAATAAATTCAGGCGCCAATGAAATTTATTTACTTTCCATGCTGATAAGGCAATTTAAAATTTTACTTTTAATCAAAGATTTACAAAATAATAATCAATCATTGACCAAAGATCAAATTGCCAAAGAATTAAAAATTCATCCGTTTGTTGCTCAGAAAGCTTTATCTCAAGCCCAAAATTTCACTTTAAATCAATTAAAAAACATTTATCAATTACTTTTAAATATTGAT
Organism: Candidatus Buchananbacteria bacterium; assembly: GCA_014729025.1. Classification (GTDB taxonomy): domain Bacteria; phylum Patescibacteriota; class Patescibacteriia; order CAIXNZ01; family CAIXNZ01; genus WJKP01. The sequence continues at coordinate 16,549 of WJKP01000033.1, read as the reverse complement.
CTACAAATTAAAACTTCTTCAACTAAGCCAAAATTATTATTTGACTTATTTATTGCGCAAATATAAAACCCGCATCAATTGCGGGTTTTGTTTTTTTGTAAGTGCTGATCAACAGCAGCAAGCAATTCATTGTCTTGCCATGGTTTTCCAATAATTTGAATACCAGCTGGCGGAGCAGTCTGGTACTGGCCTGAAATTACAATAATTGGCAGATCACAACAAGTTGCGTGAATCCTTTCAATTAATTGCAATCCATCCATTTTGGGCATTGTTAAATCAGTAATAACCAAATCAACCTGCCAAGACTCTTTTTCCAACAAGGTCAAAGCTTCCTGACCATTACTGGCTTGAATGATGGTACCATAAGGACGCAAAAGCCTGGCCATAATTTTTAGGATATTTTTTTCATCATCCACCACCAAAATTTTAAAGGTATTCAAATTTAATTCCTCCCTGTTTTTTGTTAAAAAAATATATAAAAAACAATACTTTTTTTAAAAGTATTGATCCCACCTTAATTTGAAATTTTAATAAAAAACTAGCAATCTAGGGGATTTATTTATTTTTTTCTTCCGGTTTTTCTTTCTCGGCTTGTTGTGATTTTTTATAAGCACTCAATAATCTTGATAATTTACGTCCCCCAGTATTTTTTTTAATAACGCCTTTTTGTACAGCCTTATCAATACTTTTTTGAACTTGTTTTAACATTTCTTCCACTTTACCTTCTTTATTTTCAATGGCTTTTCTAGTTTTTTTAATCAATGTTTTTAAATCTTGTTTAATTTTAAGATTATAATCAGCTTTTTCCTGACTTTTTCGTAATTCTTTTTTAGCTTGTTTTGTTTGTGGCATATTTATTTAGTAATTAGTAATTGGTCATTAGTAATTAGTAAGATTAAAACACATATTTGTGCTAAATACTAAATACTTAGCTATGAACATGAGAGCTAAAAGTATATTAACAAATCATAATAAACTTGTCAATCAGATATTTGGGGCTTATCAAGCTCCAATGACTCTATTTTGCTTTCTTTACCAGTAATTTTAACAATATCTTTATCAACTTTTTTAAATTCTTTGGAAGCTGAATTATAAGAATTAACGGTTGTGCTTAAATTATTACCTAATTTTTTCATATATTCTTCATATCTGATCATATGACTTTGCAACATTTCAACTCTTTTAATAATTTCTTTAGTTTGTTCTTCAATTTTAAAAGCTCGTAAACCCTGTAAGACTGTTTGTAAATAAGCGGCAAAAGTAGTTGGTGAAACAATAATAACTTTTTTATCTTTCATGGCATAAACAATTAAATTTTTAGTGTCTACCTTAACGGCACCAACTTCATTAATTAATAAATCATAAAAAATTGCTTCTGCTGGAATAAACATAAAAGCAAAATCCAGCGTACCTTGATTTGATTTAACATATTTACTGGTTTCATCAATTCTTAATTTTAAATCGTTTTTAAATTCTTTTTCCAAGCCAGCTCTTCTTGTTTCATCTTCTTCATTAACTATCTTATTATAATTTTCCAAAGAAAACTTGGCATCAACTGGAATAATACCGTCTTTGGTAAAAATTACTGCATCAACAGTATCTCCGTCTTTAAATTGATACTGTAATTTATAAGCAGTCGGCGGCAAAATATTTTCCAAAACCAATTGCAAGCTGGCTTCACCTAAATTGCCTCTTTGTTTTTGACTTAACAAAATTCGCTGTAAATTATTTAATTGCTCAGAATAATTCATTACCTGCTTATTAGTCTCATCAAGCTTAGTTAATCGCTCAGTTACTTCCTGAATTATTTTTGCATTTTGCCCAAATTGGCGTTGCATTGTTTTTTGAGTATCAGCCAAACTTGTACCGAGTGTCTTATTAATTTCATTAATTTGATTTTGCAGCATAACCATACTCTGATCATCTGTTTTCTCTTTATTTAATTTAAATAATAAAAAAAAGATGACTGCCAAGCCAGCAACTAAAATAATTAAAATAATACTTAATAATAGCTCCATAACTTAAATATTAACCAATGATTAATGATTTGTCCAGCTTTGATTATTTATGATATAATAATTTCAAAGCTAATGAGAAAATAAACAAATCCAACCACTTAGCGGGACGGCCGATCTCGCCCAGCTCCAACCCCCAAACGGAATAAAATCAAGGATCCTTTACCAGGAGCGCAAAAAAATATTTTCTCATTGGCTTCGGGGAGCAAAAGCTCCCCTTTTTTAATTTATCTGCCTAATTCTTCATTAACTTCTTTTCTGCCTTGTTCTAATTCTACGACTTGTTCATCATCTAAATCCAGCAATAATGACTGAAATTCACCAACATGTGTTTTTTCTTCTCTGGCCACATCCAATAAAATTTTCTTCATGTCAGAATTTTCAGTCAAATCAGCCATTTGTTCATACAAATTAATTGCGTCCAATTCAGCAATAATGGCTGATCTTAAAATTTCCTTATCAACATCTTCTTTTTTTACTTTGTCTAAATCAAAAGGGATTTTTGAAAGCATAATTTTATAACTTAATTATTAAATATTAAATCTAAATAATAATAACGTCTTAATTCATATTGAGATAAATCTTTATTATCATTAATATATGCCTAATTAGTCTATTTAATAAAGTTATCTTTGCATTAAAATATATGGTTCTCTCATTATTTAAAATTAATTAATTATTTTTTACCATAAATAACAATATTCCAACATAACCATTTTAAAAAAGGCGTTCGACAAAGGAAATGATCTAAGTATTCTAATTTACGCCACCAATGTAATTCCATTGATTTCTCTCTATATATTCTTTTCCAATATCTTTCCTTGTTTGGATCAATGCCTGAAAGAAAATACTTCACAAAAATTATAAGAGTCAATAGCCAAAAATAATGAATCTCAATATTGGTAAAATATTTTTTAATGAGAGAAACATCCTTTCTTCCTATTGGAGATTCATCAACAGTACGAACTTCCTGTGCTATCGTTCTATAAATATTAATTATAGGATTGTATTTTAATGGATCCCAAATAAAAAACGAGCCGCCTGGTTTTAATGCTTGATTAATATTCTGTAAAAAAGTCTTTTTATTAGCAACATGATGGAAAACATTCGCAGCATAAATGTAATCAAATTGATTTACCCAAGGCCAATCATCATCAGCTGACATAACTAATAATTCTAATCTTTCTGCTATATCCTTATTCTTTGCCAATTTATCGGTAAAATTTAACATACCCGAAGAAGTATCGATGGCAATAACGTTTGCTCCTTTTTGAGCGAAGTAAATTGCACTCTCGCCTAATCCACAGCCAACATCTAATATTTTTTTATCCTTTAATCCACCTGCTTTACTAATTTGATTTATTATATATTTATTTTCTAAAGCAGTCGTTGCTTCAAAAAAAGAATCGATACCAATATCATCAATATTCTGTAAATCTGCCCATTTATCATGGAAGTCTCTTTCCTTTTTATGTATTTCCCGCATCAATAATATTTTTTAAACTTAATTAAATTTTCAATATAATCATATATTGTCCTAATAAACTTAACTTTTGTTTCAGGATTTTCTTTCCATTGAACCGCAATCTCTTTAATTTTAAAATCATTTTTTTCAGCTATTAATAAAAGTTCTGTATCAAAAAACCATTCTTTATCTTTGACTAAGGGTAATATTTCTGAAACTGTTTTTTTATCAACAGCCTTAAAACCACACTGAAAATCTTTTATTTTTGTTGGGAAAAATAATCTAACTAAAAAAATATAAACTTTTGAATAAATTAAACGATTAAGTGTTCTTTTTGTTTGAGAACCTTTAATATACCGGGCTCCAATTGCAATATTAGCGCTACCATTAATAATACTATTAAATAATTTTTTAAAAGCAAAAATATCTGTAGCTAAATCAATATCACAATAAGCATAAATATCTGCTTCATATTTTTGCCAAACATTTTTTAAAGCATTACCCCTGCCCTTATCTTCTAGATTTAAAGAATCAACTTTTAAAAATTTTTGAGCTAAAGAATCCGCAACTTTTTTTGTTTTATCAATTGAGGCATTATTAACAATAACTATCTGCCAATCATCCTTAATATTATTTTTAAAATAATTATAGAGTTTTAAAACTGATTTTTCTAATACTTTTTCTTCATTATAAACTGGTAGTGCTAGCAATATTTTATTATCCATATAAACTTATTTATTAAATAGATATAAAATCAAATATATCATTATAATAGACTATTTAGGCAATATCTTCAAACTTATATAAATTTTATTAATATCTTCACTTATTATATCTAGTTTTTATATAAAACTATTAAATTATAATTTTTTCTTAATTCATACTCCCTTTTTTCAAATTCCGGGTATTCTCCCACCAATTGATCTTTATTAACCATAAAAATTTCATAACCTGGGTAATCGGATATATTTAAACCAATTAAATCCGTTTGATACGATAATTTAAGATTTTTTAAGTATGCTGGTATTGGCCAGCTTGATTCAGCACTAATTAATACTTTGCTATCTTTATTTAAATCTACATAATTATTAATATCATCAATTAATCTAAATATGTCTGTACTGGTCTCAACGTATCCGATTTTATTTTTTGTAAAATCATTTATATGAATAAAATTTTGCTCAATACTAAAATATAAACTAGTAACTAATATTAATAATGTAAAAGTTATAATTAATAATCTTTTTGTTTTCCAATTTTCAATTAAATACTGAAAAGTATTTCCTGCCAACAAAACTAATGGAAATAATATATATATAATTGTCCAGTTAGTTTTATAAGGAATTAAACTAAAAATAAAAAGAAAAGCGCAAGACCAAAATACTAGAAATTTAGAAAATAAATTTCGCTTGAATTTAAAAATACCAATTAACCAAAAGAATAAAAGACCTATCTCATATGGATAAATTATTCTAAAATAATATAGAAAACCTTTATTATGCCCCGTATTGACTGTTTTACTGGCTAAATTAAAAAAACTATAAGGAAAATTTAATAAATTATTAAAATTTCTAAAAAGACTTGTTTGAAAAAATATAAAAGTAAAGAGAAAAATAAATAATAATACTAATTTATAGGAAAATGAAATATCTCTAATTATTGTTAAAATTTTCAAATATATATCCTTCTTAAATAAAAAAAGTAAATAAATAAAAATTAAAAAAACTAATGCAAATAATAAAAAAGCCTCAACATTTGAATTAAAGATTATTGCCAAATCTATTGAAATCAAAATTAAGTAAATTCTTTTTCTTGAATCTAAATAAAATAAAATTAAAATCAATAATATTAAAAGAAATAAAATATCAAAAGGATAAGGAGTATATTGTCTCGAATAATATATAAAAAAAGGTGAAAAAGATAAAAGAGCCGAACTCAATAAAACTCCTTGCTTCCCTATATATTTCATTAAAAATAATAATAGTAATATTGTAATTGTACCTGCTAGGGCTGAAGTAAATCTAAGGCTAAAAGCATTAATACCAAAAAACCTTACAAATGGATAACTAATAAAATGCCGAATTAATCCCTTATTATCATAATCCCAAATAAGAACCTTATCATCTAGTAATGGCTCAATAAAAAAATATTGCTCCTCTCCCTCATCATGATGCAATGGCTTTAGGTCTAATTCATAAAAACGAAAAAAAGCACCCATTATAAAAATTGCAAAAAATAATATCCAAAAAATTTTATTTGACATCTTATTATCCATAAAAATTTTATTGTCTCAAAAATAAAATAAAGCTAAATTTAATATAATTAATTCGCTAAATTAATTATAACAAAATAAAACTATTTATAAAAATAAAAAACTTCACCAAAAACTTCCCATTAGACCAGTTATTTCTAAAGTATTGCGACACTTTTTTTATAATAATATTAGTAAAATAAATCAAACTATTGCAATTTTATTAGAATAAAATGTTTCACGTGAAACATTTTATTGCTTAAAACTTAAAATTGCGGTATAATAACAATTACAATTAACTATTATCTAGTCCCTGTAGTTCAATGGATAGAACAAGGGATTCCTAATCCCTAAATCTAGGTTCGATTCCTAGCGGGGACATATTGGGCTTGGTATATGCTAAAAAATAATCAAATTGAATACGAAAAGACTTATTTGCTTAAATTTATACCTGATAATCTAATTAAAGCACCGTATAAAGAAATTATTGACATTTATATTCCTAAAAATTCCAAGCATCCTAAATTAAGAATCAGAAAAAATGGTGATGACTATGAAATCTGCAAGAAATACCCTGTTATACTTGATGATGCTTCTCAGCAACATGAATTTACAATTCCTATCACTGCCAACGAATTCAAGGAGTTAAGTTCCAATTTAACTGGCAAAAGGGCTAGAAAATATCGTTATTATTATAAATATAAAAACAAAACAGCTGAAATAGATGTATTTAAAGACGATTTAACAGGTTTAATCTTGGTGGATTTTGAATTTACAAATGAGCAGGAAAAAGATAAATTCATGCCTCCGGAATTTTGCCTAGCTGAAGTTACACAAGAAAAGGTTGTAGCTGGTGGCATGATTGTTGGTAAAAAATATACTGAAATTGAATTAATTTTGACAAAATATGGCTATGAGCCACTATTTATTGACTAAAAAGGGCCGTTAGTTCATCTGGTAGAACACTGCCATGGCATGGCAGAGGTGGCCGGTTCAAGTCCGGCACGGTCCACCATAATTACTCCCCTGGTCAAAACTAGGGCGCATAGCTATAAATTAATAAGCTTAGAGCGTAAATCACATTAAAATCCACAAAAACTACTGCTAGGCAAAAAAAACGATGCGTAAATTTATTTATAATTTTTTAAAACCGCTTGAACGAACAATAGAATCATTAAATCGGATTGAAATTAGTCAATCTGCTATACTTAATAATTTACAAATCTATCAGGATCTTAATCCTGATTCTTTTATTTTCCCGGTTTTAAAATCAAATGCTTATGGGCACGGATTAGAACTAATTGCTCAAATTCTAAAAAATCAAAAATTAAAATATATTTGCGTTGACAGTTATTATGAATATTTACAAATTAAATCAACAAGCTATAATTGTAAGACACTAATTATTGGCTATAATAAGCCTAAAAATTATAAATTATTTAATTTTAAAAAGCTGGCGATTACTGTTTATGATCTGGAAACAATCAAAGCTTTAATTCAAACCCATAAACCAATAAATATTCATTTAAAAATTGACACGGGTATGAATCGCCAAGGACTTTTAATTAATGATTTACCTAATATACTAAATGAAATAAAAAAATATCCCTCACTAAATCTAGAAGGAATAATGACTCATTTAGCTGATGCTGATAATCCCAATAATGATAATTACACTCAAAAACAAATTCAATTATTTAAAAAATCCTTAAAGATTGCAAAAGATAGGGGATTTAAACCTAAATATAGACATATTGCTAATAGTGCCGCGGCAATTAAACTTAAAGACCCAGAATTCAATAGTATTCGGCTAGGCTTGGGTCTATACGGTTATTCGGCTTTAGACCCCAATGACCATAATTACACTAAAATTAGCCAATTAAAGCCTAGTTTGCGCTTCATTTCAACAATAATACAAACAAAATTAGTACCAAAAGGTGCTAAAATTAGCTATAATTTAACATTTAATGCCGCCAATGCTATAAAAATAGGTATTATTCCGGCTGGTTATTATGAAGGAATTAACCGAAGATTGAGTAATAAAGGTCTTTTTGCCTATAATTCGCAAAAAAATGGCTGGCAAGAATTGCCTATTTTAGGTAGAATCTGCATGAATTTAAGTATTTGTGATTTAACCAATTCTAATGCAAATGAGCATGATGAAATAATAATTATTAATAATCAAACAAAATCTCTTAATTCTATTGAAAATATTGCTAAGTTATGTAATACTATTCCCTATGTAATTACCACTAACCTGGCTGAATCAATTCGCCGTATTATAGTTAACTAATTATATTACGAGTTATACCTTGTCTAATTATTAATTACTAAAAATATGTCATTATCAATCGCAATTGTCGGTTTACCAAATGTTGGCAAATCAACAATTTTTAATTCATTAACCAGACAAAAGGCTGAAAGTTCAAATTACCCCTTTTGTACAATTGAACCCAATGTCGGCTGCGTTAAAGTTCCTGATCCAAGAATAGATGCGCTGGCTAAAATTTCTGATTCAGAAAAAAAAATTTACTCAACCATTGAATTTATTGATATTGCGGGCTTAGTTAAGGGAGCACATAGAGGCGAGGGGCTAGGTAATCAATTTTTATCTAATATTAGAGATTGCCACACTATTTGTCATGTTTTGCGACACTTTAAAAATGAAAAGATCACTCATATTGAAGGCCAAATTAGCTCTAAAGATGATTTGGAAATTATTAACTTGGAATTAATTATGGCTGATTTAAAATCAATTAATAAAAAACTGGAGGACAAAAAAGACAAAAAATTAAATAATTCTGCCTTAAAAGATCTTTTGCTTAAAATAAAAAATGATTTGGAAAATAATAAATTAATTAAAAATCTTGATTTAACTAAAGCCGAATTAGAATTAATTGAAACTTTTAGATTTTTAACGCAAAAACCTTGTTTATATGTTTTTAATGTAGCTGAGCAAGATTTAGGAAAAACAACCGAGCAAATTTTAAAAGAAGCTGATTTAAATTTGGAGCCTGCTAACGTTATTTTGGTTTGCGGTAAAATGGAAGAAGAATTAACTGAGTTATCAGATGAAGAAGCTAAAGCTTATTTAGCTGATTTAAATATTAAACAAACCGGCCTGGAAAAAATGATTATTGCGGGTTACCAGCTACTTGATTATATTTCTATGCTAACTACAGGGGAAAAAGAGACTCGTTCTTGGCAAATTATTGAAGGAACAAAAGCGCCTCAGGCAGCTGGTAAAATTCATTCTGATTTTGAAGCCGGGTTTGTTCGAGTTGAAGTAGTGCCTTATTTAACGTTTGTTGCCAATCAAGGCTGGGCTAATGCCAGAGAAAAAGGTGTAGCTAAAATGGAAGGCAAAGATTATGTAATTAAAGACGGTGATGTGGTTTTATTTCATTTTGCCAAATAAAAATTTGAAAGCTTAGCTAAATTATATTAAAATAAAAATAAGATAATCTTACTTGAAGGAGGTATTAATGAGGTATGGGCATTTGAAGTCAAGGGCTTTTTGGTATCAACAAATGAAAATCCAGGCTATTTTTGCCAAAACAAAAAGATCCCAAAAGCCACAACACACCAACTGAGGAGGTGTAAATGATAAAAGCGCTCTACTTAAAATCAAAGAAAAAAGGAGGCCGATTGAAATTCAACCAGCAACTTTCCTAAAGGAGGTGATCCAATTATCTCCCCAGCAGGAAAGATCAGGGGGTTACCTGCGATTGATCCAGATACAAGCGGGGATCAATCATAAGAACAACAGTTCAACCATCGACAGCTGATGGTTATTAGCAAAATTTTTACAACTTAGCGCTGCCTTAGGAGAGATCCTCTCCGTAAAAAGCCGCCCAATGATGCTACGGGCGGCTTTTTTAATTAAAATTAATTGACTTTTTTAAAAAAGCGTATTAAATTAATAAGTATTTTTAAAATTGAAGACAAAAAAGGAGGGTATGAAATGAAAAAAATGAGCTTGGGAGTTTTTCTGCTATGCATAATGGGGCTCTGGCCATTATCATCAAATGCGAGTCAAAATATGATTCATTTAAATGAATTTTTCGGCTTTTCTTTTAATTTGGCAGCTGAAATAAATTATTATCAATTTGATTTCTCAGATGAACTTTTAACGGTTAATGCTCATCCGGCTGATAGCCCGACAGGTAGTACCAAAGTTGATTTTGATGAAGGCTGGGGCATTAACTGCCGACTGAAACTTCGCTTTTATTTTGATCTTCCTATTCCATTTACTATGCAAGCCGGTACAGACCTGGGTCTTAATATTATGGCTGTCGATGCTTACCGCTCTGGACTTTTTGAGACTGAGCGCTGTGATTATGGCGGCGAATCTTATGCTTATGCACAACTCTTACCAGCTTGGTATATCCTAAATCCTACTATTGGAATAACGATCTGGCCTGTAGTTATTGAAATGGGGTTCCCGTATAATCAATTTACCCTGGTTACTGGACATGATCGCTGGGGAGAATGGGATAGAGTTGACACAAATACCTGGACAGGTTTTGGCCAACGTTATTATCTTGGTGTTGACTTAAAGTACTTTGGTTTAGGGCTAAGTTATGAAAGGTACCAGCCTGAATTTGACGGGTATGAGACAAAAATAGAAAGCTGGAACTTGCTTTTTACTTTTGGCGGTATGTTATACCCCCTATAAAAGGTGCCTATATTTAGGCGCCTTTTTTTATTTTTTTATAAAAATCTTAATTTGACGCCAAAGATATTGATGGGGGCGTGAATAAATTAATTTTTCCTGATTTAAAAACTTAAAACCTTTAATTTTATCTAAATCAAGTTGCTTTGTTTTGTTTTTTATTTTAAATTCCGGAATAACCATAACTATTTTGCCGTTTTCTCTTAAAACTTGCTGAAATTGCTTGAAAGCTTCAAGATAAAGTTCTTCCAATTCCTGAATGTTTTTATTAATTTGTATTTCTGGTTCATTGCCTTTTAAGGGTGGGCCCAAATATGGTTCAGTAATAATACAATCAATTGATTGTTCATCTAAATGCTGATTTAAATTTTTCACATCAACTTGATTTAACTGGATATTTTTAAGATCAAAATTATATTTATCAGCTAACCAAGTTAAATTATCTTGCGTATATTTAATTGCGTTATCACTTGAATCAAAACCAATTAAATTTTGATAACCCAAAATTAAAGCTTCTTGCAAAATAGTACCTGAACCGCAAAAAGGATCCAAGATTTTTGCTTCTGGCCTTATTTTCGCTAAATTTAGCATAATTCGCGCTAATTTAGGGGGTAGCATACCAGCAGTCTGATCACGGCTTGGCCGTTTATAATCACGGGCACCAAATTCTGCAAAAGCTTGAACAGCCAAAGTTTGACCAATCAAAATCTGCTGATCTGAAAAAAACAAACAAATTTCCGAGCCATATTTTAGTAATTGATTTTTTTTAACAATTACTGATGATAATTCAATTTCCTGACTAATTACCCAGCGTGAATTTAAATGCTTTTGCTCACGCATTTTTCTTTTTATTTCCATAGCGATTGGTTTTATCTGCTTTTTTTTCTTTGCTAAATTAATTTTATCTGACAAAGAATACAAACTAAACCCAAAATGAAGCTTGCCTGACTGGCATTTAATCAATTGGCAAAATTTATTAGCAATTTTTTCCAAATCATTAACCTGATCAATGATTTGGCCTATTTTTACTGTACCGCCCAACCGCTGATTAATTACTTCTACGTCTAGCTTTCTTGGCATTTCTAAAATCAAAATATTTTTTTTAAATTCAATTATTTTAAATTTATAATCAAACAATTCCAAAACCGACTCAATTTCAGCCTTGGAAAGCTCAGGATTTTTACCCAAAATAAAATAATATTTCATATTAAGTTTATGCTATAATAAGATTAAGTTATATAAATTATAACATACTAATTATTTATTATTAAAAAAATGAAAAACTATAAAATTTTTCTATTAATGCTTATTATTTCTTTTTGCATAATGTATGGTGTCATGTTTTTAAATGTTGCCAGCTTAGATCATCTTTATTTAAGCTTAAATCGTTTATACATGGCCTTATTAATGGTTTCACCTATGGCCATATTAATGCTGATATTGATGCGTAAAATGTTTAAAAATAAAAAATTAAACGCTGTTATTTTAGTTGCCAGTCTTCTTGTTTTTATAATTACCGTTATCTTTTTACGCGAACAAATTTTTATTGCTGATAAACAATATATGCAGGCCATGATTCCTCATCATTCTTCAGCTATTTTAACCAGCCAAGAAGCTAGCATTCAAAATCCGGAAGTCAAAGAACTAGCTGACCAAATTATTGAAACTCAAATCAGAGAAATAGAATTAATGAAACAATATTTACAAAAATAAAAAACCGCTCCCAGAAACAAGAGCGGTAAATTGTATTGGAGATATCAGGGAAGGCTTTCCTTTGAGCACGCTTACGCATCAATTGATGATTCTCCCAACCAAAGGAGGATGATCAATTGTCTCTTAGGAATTTGGTTGTCCAGACCACTAGCAGTGTTATCACTGCACTAACCTCAAGAGGTTACCGGCAGCCGTCACCCTGATATCCATATAAAATCCTAACATATTTAATTATAATTGTCAAGTAAAAAACCGCCTAATAAAGCGGTTTTTTTATAAATATTTAATTAAATTAAAAAATTAAAAATAAAGGAAACATAAATAATAAAATAGGCAATAAGAAAAAAATTACCAATAATATTATAAACAAATTTTTCTTAGGTTCTTGTTTTTGAACTTGATTAATAGTTTGAACATTAAATAAATCATTTTCATCATATAAAACATAGGTTTTGGTAATTAAATCCTGCCAAGCTTGCCGTTCCGGATTTAAAAAAGCCCAAATCCAACCCAAAACACTACCTGATTGAGTTGCCAATAATCTAGCTGCTGCCATCCAAAAACCAATACCTTGCTCTTGTAAATTATCTTGTTTTACTATTTTTAAATTTAGTATTTTTTTACCTAGACCTCGACTATATTTACCCTCAACTATTGGAAAATATAAAAAAACCAAAACTATACCCAAAAGACCAAATAAACCCATTACCACATTCATAACACCGGCTGTGGTAGAACGCGCATCCTGGGTCGCCAGTTCTATGGCTTGAAAGTCAGTTGTGACCTGTGCACCAACTGTTTGCACGATAGCAAAAGATACTATTGAGTAAAGGATCATGAGTACAACTAATGGCAAAAAAGCAAAAATTGAATCTAAAATAAAAGCGACCACCCTTCTGCCAGCCCCGGCAATTTTTACTTGGCTGGCTGTTGCGCCAGGCTGAGGACCTTGAGGTATAGGCGCTGCTGCCTGGGGATTAGGACTTGCTTGTGGAGTTTGTGTCATGTTTTCATTCATAAGTTTTAAATTAATTATAATTTTTTTTATTATATAACATTTTCTGATAAAATAAAATAAATTCACAACAAATAATAATGACTATTTATGCCAAATCTTGAACAATTTTTACAAGACGAGCAAATAACTTATATTTTACATGAACATCCGGCAGTTTATACATGTGAAGAAGCTGAAAAATATTGCAGCCAGATTCCTGGTTTAGCTACAAAAAATTTATTTTTAAAAAATCAAAAGAAAAATCGCTATTTTTTAATTATTTTACCAGCAGATAAGCAAGCCGATTTAAAAAAAATTGCAGCAATCGTTAATGAGAAAAAATTAAGTTTTGCTAATCCTGACGAATTGCAAGATAAATTAGGCTTGCAACCAGGCGCTGTTTCGCCGTTTGGTTTAATTAATGATGATAAACAAGCTGTTGAGGTTTATATTGATAAAGACGTTTATAATGCTGAAATTGTCAGTTTTCATCCTAATCGTAATACTGCCAGCCTAGAATTAACAAGTGCAATGTGGCAAAAATATTTAAATACAATTGATCATGATATTAAAGTCATTAATTTATAAATAAAAACTTGACTAATTATTAAGTGTTTGCTAAAATAAAAATCAACAATTAAAACACTTTTCCATCCCGCTAGGCGGGAATAATGAATCCCCAAATACGGTGGCTTCAAAGGTGTGACATTAGCTAATAGCTAATTGATTATAGCATGAGGTAAATACACTTAGCTATAGGCAATATGCTATTGGCAAAATCAAGTCCCACCTTGGGATTTTTTTTATCTAACAATTAATTAACAAATAAATTAATAAGCATTTTATGTCCGAAGAACAAAAAAATAATATCAAAGAAGAAGACACAACAGAAAAAAACGAAGAAACAAAAAAAGACCAACAACAACCAATTCCGGCTCAACCAACTGAAGATGAAAATGAAGAACAAGAAGAGAAAATTGAGCATTATGAATTGCTTTATATTGTACCAATTTCCTATTCGGTTGATGAATTAAAACCAATTACTGAAAAAATAATAAAATTAATTAAAGATTATAATGGTGAAATCACCAAAGAAGAAGATTTGGGGAAATTAAAACTGGCTTATCCAATCAAACAGCAAAGTCATGGTTATTATCAATTAGTTGAATTTAAATTACCAACCAATGTTTTAAAATCACTAAATGAATCATTACGCTTAATCAATGAGGTGTTAAGATTTTTAATAGTTAAGAAAAAAATCAAAACCGAGAAAGAGTTAATTAAAGAAAAAGCACTGCAAGATAAATTGGCTAAGAAAAAAGAAGAAGCTATTGAAAAAATCAAGGCTGCTAAAGAAGAACCAAAAGAAAAAACCCAAGAAAAAGACGGTCAAGACAAGGTTAGCTTGGAAGATCTTGATAAAAAATTGGATGAACTTTTAGATACTGATGATATAGTTTAATTTAACTAATAGTTTATTGTAAAATTATTTATAATATGTAAACTAATTAATTAACCAAATCCATATGAATTTAAACAAAGCAATGATTATTGGTAATCTTACCAGGGATCCAGAAGTCAGAAGTACGCCGCAAGGAACTTCTGTTGCCAGCTTTACTGTTGCCACTAATTTAGTCTGGAAAGATCAAAGCGGGCAAAAACAAGAAAAAGTTGAATATCATGATGTTGTTGCCTGGCGAAAACTAGCTGATATTGTTGGGCAGTATTTAAAAAAAGGCTCAAAAGTCTACATTGAAGGCAGACTGCAGACCAGAGACTGGACAGGTCAAGACGGGGTTAAAAAATACAGAACAGAAATTATTGCTGAAAACATGATTATGCTTGACCGCCCTTCTAACCAAGGACAAGGCACTCGTTCGGCACCAGCTCAAAATAATGAACCGGACCTGCCAACAATTGAACAAGAAGATACTTCGACAAAACAAAACAGTGAATCAGAATCCGATAGTGATGAAATTAAACTGGAAGATATTCCATTTTAATGATAAATGACAAAATTAAAAAATCAAAAAAGGAGGGAAAGGATTTTAATTAAAAATTTTTATCCATTTTCTAATTACCAATGACTAATTACTAACTTTATGGCTAAACAAAAATCACTTTTAGAAAATCAAAAATATTGTTATTTTTGCGTTAATGGCATTAAAGATATTGATTATAAAGACGGCCAGCTTTTAAGGCGCTGGACTTCTTCATACGCTAAAATAGTGCCCAGAAGAAGAAGCGGTGTTTGTTCCAAACATCAACGTAAATTAGCCCAAGCTATTAAACGTGCTCGTTATATGGCTATTTTACCTTATACGCAGAGATAATCTGGCTATAAGCTATGAGCTCTAAGCTTAAAGCCATTTTAAAATTTAATTAAAATATTTATGGGTACAATCTCTACGCTAAATGACATTAAAAAAGGTGTTAATTTAAATATTGACGGACAACCTTATTCTGTAACTGATGCTAATTTTGTCAGAATGCAACAAAGACAGCCTGTCATGCAAACAAAATTAAAAAATCTAGTTGATGGCAAAGTTTTGGAAAAAACTTTTAAACCAGGCGATAAGGTTGAATATGCTGATTTACAAAGAGGTAAGGCTAATTATATGTATAAAGATGATGAAAATGCTTATTTTATGAATAATGAAACTTACGAACAATTTGATTTACCTTTAGATCAATTAGGCAATAAAATAAATTATTTAAAAGAAGGTACTGATTGTGATGTCCTTTATTTTGAAGATCAGCCGGTTAATGTTGATATCCCCATTAAAGTTAAATTAAAAGTAACCCAGGCTCCGCCGGGGATTAAAGGCGATTCTTCTTCCAATGTTACCAAGCAAATCACACTGGAAACCGGCGCAGTCATTAATGCTCCTTTATTTATCAATCAAGGAGATGAAATAATCGTTAATACTGAAAAAGAAGAATACATAGAAAGAGCTAAATAAATGCTACACTGAGGATCTCGAAGAGCGACATTTTTTTATTAAGAAAAAAGCACCTTTTCAGGTGCTTGATTTTGTTTTTATAATGCGTCTAATTAAAAAATAAACCCAAAAACCAAAAGCCACGATAATAAAAGAAATACCCAAGCTGTGCAATAATAATGAATACCAAAAAGGCATGATAATACCAGGATCAAATTCAAGGTTATTCAAAATATCAAACCCTGTACCGGCCATTAAGCTAATCAAAAGTATTTTAATAAGCATAATTCATTCCTCTTTTTGGCTTTTTATAAAAATAACAAGCTTAAACCAAAATGTCAATTAATTACATGTATAGTTAACAGTCAAGGGTAACACTTTGAATTAATTTTTCATGAGGAGTAAGACCATTAATAGACAAATGAATTCTTTCAAAATTGTAAAAATTAAGCCATTCGATAGTAGTTTTAAATACCCTTAATGGATTATGA
>WJKP01000032.1 GCA_014729025.1 Candidatus Buchananbacteria bacterium | reverse complement strand
TCCAAAACTTTTATTCGCCAATCACCGATATTAACCATTGGCTCAATTGCCACTACCATACCTTTTTTAATTTCAGTATATTTAGCTTCTTCAGTTATATAATTAGGTATTCGTGGGTCTTCGTGTACTTTTTTCCCCACACCATGGCCAACTAATTCTCTAACAATCGAAAAGCTGTTAGCTTCTACATATTCCTGAATAGCTTTGGCAACATGATATAAAGTATTACCTTCTTTAAATTGAGTCAACCCCAAAGCTAAACATTCTCTAGTCACATTAATAAGCTTTTGTGCTTCTTGACTTATTTGACCGACAGGCACTGTTACGGCCATATCAGAAAAATGTCCCTTATACTCGACTCCCAAATCCAAGCCGATAATATCTCCTTCTTTTAAAATTCTATTGGGTTCAGCTGGCGCATGAACAATCTCCTGATTTATAGAAGTACATAAGGCTGTGGGAAATGGAATATCATCTTTTGTAATTTTATATCCCTTAAACGCCGGATGAGCATCGTTTTGACTTATTAACTTTTCAGCTAAATCATTTAATTCTTTAGTGCCAATACCGGGTTTAACTTTTTTAGAAACTTGTTGCACTACTTCAGCCAAAATTCTGCTGCTTTGGGCAATTAAATCTATTTCTTGCTGTGTTTTATAAATTATCATTAAAGCAATCCTTTCTTTTCAAGTTCTTTGATAATAGAATTAAAAACTTGTTTAATTTTTTGTTCACCATCTATTTTTATTACTTTACCTTGTTTGGCAAAATAATCAATAATTGGTTTTGTCTCCTGATTATATATTTTCAATCTTTCTTTTATTGCTTCTGGATGATCATCTTTTCGTCTGATTAATTCTTTGCCACATTCATCACAAATTATACTTTTTTTCGGCTTTTTATATAAAATATGATAATTTTCACCACAGGACGGACAAACTCGCCTGCCACTTAAACGTTTAATTGTTTCGGCTTTGCTAATTTTAATTAAAATCACATAATCAATTTTAATTAATTTTTCTAAAAATTTAGTCTGCCCTAAATCACGAGGATAACCGTCAAAAATCACACCCTTTTTATATTTTAATTTACCTAATTCATGTTTTACTACTTGATTAGTAATTTTATTAGGCACCAAATCGCCTTTTGTTACATATTTTTCTATTTTTTTGCCTAAATCAGTTTTTTTGCGAATTTGCTTACGCAAAAGTCTTCCGACTGAAATTATCGGAATATTTAATTTCTCATTTAATAATTCTGCCTGAGTTCCCTTACCAGACCCCTGCGGGCCGATTAATATTAAATTCATATAATTTTAATTAAATTTTTAATAAAAAATAAAAAGGGGTAGAACCCTTTTTATTATATCAAATCTGCTAATAATTTAAATATATTTTACAATCCTTCGTAATCTCGCATAGTTAATTGTGATTCTATTTGTTTAACTGTTTCAATAACCACGCTAACCACGATCAATAAACTTGTACCGCCAATCACCAAACTCAAACCACCGGAAACACTTTGCACAATCAAAGGCAAAATAGCAATTAAACCTAAAAATAAGGCTCCGGCAAAAATAATGCGATTAGTTACATTAGCTAAATATTCTTCGGTATTTTTACCTGGTCTAATACCCGGAATAAATCCACCTTGTTTTTGTAAATTTTCAGCAATCTGTTGTGGATGAAAAATGACTGCAGTATAAAAATAAGTAAAACCAAAAACAAAAACAAAATATAAAATTCCATAAATCAATTGGTTTTGAAAAACTTCAATAATAAATTCAGCGATTGTTACTAAAATCTGTGACTTGGCATGCAAGAAAAAATTAGCAATCATTGGCGGAAATAAAATTAAAGAAATGGCAAAAATAATCGGAATTACACCAGCCATGTTTACTCTTAACGGTAAATGAGTATTAACCCCCCCATACATTCGGTTACCCCTGACATGACGGGCGTAAGAAACCGGCACGTTACGGGTACCTTCATTAATAATTACAACACCAATAATTGTCACTACAGCAATAATAGCAAAAGTCACAACAGTTGTTATCTGACTTGGATCAAAAACAGCAATAGTTCGCTGAACAATACTAGGCAAAGCCGAAATAATACCAGCAAAAATCAAAATAGAAATACCATTACCAATCTTTTTTTCTGAAATTAATTCACCTATCCACATTAAAAATATGGAACCGGCAGTAATCGTAACAATTGTTGTCAATAAACTTAATGCTGATAAATCACCGATAATATCAAATGATGATTGCTGTCTTAACATTGTAATCATACCATAAGCCTGCAAAGCAGCCAAAGGAACGGTTAACCATCTGGTCCATTTATTAACCTTTTGCTGACCGCCTGGTTCTTTAGAAATTTCTTCTAATTTAGGTATAATCATTACTAATAACTGAAAAATAATTGAAGCAGTAATATAAGGTGCTACACCTAAAGCCACTACTGAAAAATTTTCCATACCGCCACCGGAAAAAATATTAATTAAACCTAAAAATTGATTAGAAGCAAAAAATTCTTTCAAATTTTCAACATTAACACCTGGCACAGGAATATGAGCAGCAACTCTAAAAATAACTAACATGCCCAAAACATAAAGAATACTTTTACGTAAATCTCTAATTTTAAAAATCTGAATTATTTTATCTAACCACATAAAATTTAGGTTTGTTTTGATTTAGATTCTTTAGAACTATTATCAGCTTTATCTTTTTTATTATCAGCAAAAGTAAATACTTTACCACCTGCTTTTTCAATAGCTTGTTTGGCAGAATCAGAAACTTTATCGACCTTAACGGTAAACTTTTTGCTTAATTTGCCCACACCTAAAATCTTGACTCCGTTTTTTGTATTATCAATTAATTTTTTATTAATTAATTTAGCGGGTGTAATCACGTCATCATTACCAAAGTTTTTTTCTAAATCTTTAAGATTAACTATTGCTAATTTGGATTTTAAACTTTTAAAACCACCTAATTTAGGTGTACTCTGAATATTAGATTTAAAACCTTTTAATTTTAAACCGCCCTTACCACCACTTCTAGCTCTTTGGCCTTTTAAACCTCTGGTTGAATAATTGCCATGTCCCGAAGAATTACCACGACCAACTCTCTTTTTATTTTTCTTCGAGCCTTTAGCTGGTTTTAAATTATGTAATTTTAATGCCATATATTATTTTATTTATTTTTTTCATCTTTATTAAGCATCTTTTTGAACTTATCTGAATTTTTTTTCTTTTGCGATTTTTGAGGTTCTTTTTTATCAATATTTTCAGTGGATTTTTCTTCTAAATTTGACTCATCAGCCTTACTTTCTTCTTGCGCCTTTTTAGATTTTTTAAAGCTTGCAAAAGCAATAATTGTTGCTTTTGCAATATTTATTTTATTATTAGAACCCAAAATTTTACCTGTAATATTAGGGATCCCAGCTAATTCGCATAATGTTCTGACTGGTCCGCCAGCTTTAATACCCGCACCTTTTTTAGCTGGCTTTAAAAGTACTTTAGCGGCTTTAAATTTAATGTCAACCGAATGAATAATTGTTTCATTAAATAGTGGCACTTTAACTAAATTCTTTTTTGCGACATCTAATGCCTTACTAATACCCATGGTAACATCAGACCCCTTGGCAATACCAATACCGACTCGGCCCTTTTTATCACCGATTGCCAAACAAACTCTAAATTTCATGCGTTTACCACCAGCCATCACACGTGTTACTCTGGCAACATCAATTATTCTTTGTTGGAATTCTTCTTCTTTTTTTATTACTTCTTTATTTTTTTTAACCATATTATAATATTATTTGATTAAAATTCTAAACCAGCTTCCCTGGCAGCTTCAGCAACAGCCTTAACCCGACCATGATATTTATAACCCGCTCGGTCAAAAACAACTGATTTAATATCTTTTTCTAAAGCTTTTTGAGCAATTAATTTACCAACTTCTTTAGCTTTTTCCATTTTTGTTGCCTTTTTATTTTTCACTTCACGGTCATTGGCTGAAATTAAAGTTTTACCTGTTGTATCATCAATTAATTGTGCGCTTATATATTTTAAACTTCTAAACACAGACAAACGAGGTTGTTCTTTTGTACCTGTAATTTTTGCCCGAACCCTTCTTTGGCGATCTTGTTTTTTTTGTCTTTTTTCTTGGATCTTCATATTATCTAAATTTTATTAATTTATTATTCAGCTCCCTTAGCTGCTGCTTTACCGACTTTTCTAATAATAACTTCGTCTTCATATTTAATCCCTTTACCTTTATATGGCTCTGGTTTTCTTACTTTTCTGATTTGAGCTGCAACTTCACCTACCAATTGTTTATCAATTCCACTAATAGTAATTAAATTTTTTTCAACACTAGCTGTTATACCTTCGGGTAGTTTATATTCAATTGGATGAGAATAACCAACATTTAAAATTAATACGTCACCTTTTAATTCAACCCGATAACCAACTCCGTTAACTTCTAATTTTTTTTCATAACCATTAGTTACTCCTTCTACCATATTTTCAATTAAACTGGCAAAAAGTCCCCATAAAGATCTTTGTCTTTTATCTTCAGGCTGATTAACTTTGACTAAAAGTTGATTATCTTTTTGTTCAACATTAACCAAGGGATGAATTTTTTGTTGCAATTCACCTTTAGGACCTTTGACTGTTAATTCCCGGGCTTCAATTTTTATCTCGACTCCTTCAGGAATTTTTATTGGATTTTTACCGATTCTTGACATATATATTAATTATTAATTACCAAACTTCACAAAGAACCTCTCCCCCGATGCTTTTTCTTTTTGCATCTTTATTAGTCATCAAGCCTTGAGAAGTAGAAATAATTGCAAGACCCAAGTTATTTAAAACATTAGGAATTTTATTACTATTTACATACACCCTTTGACCTGGCCGACTAACTCTTTTAATTTCTCTGATTGCAGGCTCTTTATTATCTTTATATTTTAAAACTATTTTTATTTGAGGAAATTTTGCTTCTTCTGCTTTACTTGTTTCTTCAATGTAATCAGCATGTTTTAAAATTTTTGCAATTTCAAACTTGAGCTTTGAAAAAGGAATCAAAACTTCGCTCTTTTTAACTGCCTGAGCGTTTCTTATTCTTGTTAACATATCTGCTATAGGATCTGTATGCATATTTAAAAACTATAATTATTAATTATTGATTAATTACCAACTGCTTTTTTTTATACCCGGAATCTCACCTTTAGAAGCTAATTCTCTAAAACAAATTCTGCATAATTTAAAATCTCTCATATATCCATGTCTTCTGCCGCAACGCCAACATCGCCTAACTATTCGGGTTGAATATTTAGGTTTTCGCTTTGATTTTGCTATTTGTGCTTCTGTTGCCATAAAATATATATTAATAAATAATTTATTTTTTCTTAAATGGGAAACCCAAGGCTTTAAATAAAGCCTCACCTTCTTCACGATTTTTAGCAGTAGTCACTATAGCCATCTCTAAACCGTGCAATTTTTCAATTTCATCAGCCTGAATTTCCGGAAAGGCAATGTGTTCTTTAATACCAATATTTAAATTGCCTTCTTTATCAATCGACTTTAATGATAAACCTCTGAAATCCCTTACTCTGGGCAAAGTAATTTTAATTAATTTCTCTATAAAATCATACATTGTCTCTCCCCGTAAAGTAACTTTCATGCCAATTACCATGCCTTCTCTAATTTTAAAATTAGAAATTGATTTTTTGGCTTTTGTTTTGACTGGTTTTTGTCCGGTAATTCGGGTTAATGTATTTTCAACGGTTTCCATGAAACTAGAATCTTTCACCCCTTTACCCAAACCAGCATTCAAAACAACTTTTTTTAATTTAGGCACAGCTAAATTATTGGTATAACCAAATGATTCTTTTAATTGCGGGGCAACTTCTTTTTTATAATATTCTTTTAAACTCATATTGAAAACTATTAATCGATTAATTCATTGCATTTATTACACATTCTTTTTTTCTTTTCACTTTTTTTATCTACTTTATCTAAAACCTTATATTTAACTCTGGTCGTTTTATTGCATTTTGGACAAATTAACATAAGATTAGAAACATTTAAAGGCGCAGGGAATTCAATTTTCTGACCTTGTTCATTCTGACGTCTTGGTCTCATATGTTTAATTGCCAAATTAATCCCTTCAACTGAAACTTTCTTTTTTTCAGGAAAAACCTGCAAGACTTTGCCTTTCTTGCCTTTATCTTTTCCAGCAATCACTTTTACTTTGTCGCCTGATTTAATTTTCATATCTAAATTAAAAATTATTTATTATAAAACCTCTGGAGCCAAAGAAATTATTTTATTAAAACCTTTCACTCTTAATTCTCTGGCAACCGGCCCCAAAATACGCGTGCCTTTTGGTTCTTTATTATTTTTATCAATAATAACCGCTGCATTATCATCAAAACGAATACAAAAACCGTCTTTTCTTTTGGTTTCTTTTCTAGTTCTGACTAAAACCGCTTGAACTACATCGCCTTTTTTAACCATTGAGTGAGGGACTGCTTCTTTAACTGAAGCGGTCACAATATCTCCCAAACCTGCATATCTTCTTTTTGTGCCACCTAAAACTTTGATAACCATCAATTTCTTGGCACCTGTATTATCTGCGAGTTTTAACATTGTTCTATGTTGAACCATATTTAAAATTAATTATTTTTTTATAATTTCAATTAAACGCCATCTTTTATCCTTACTTAACGGCCGACATTCTTCAAAAATAACCTGATCACCGATTTTAGCCATATTGTTTTCATCATGCACCTTGTAATTTTTATTAACTTTATACTGTTTTTTATATTTAGGGTGCATTTTCATCTGAGTTAAGCTAACTATAATAGTCTTAGCCGGTTTATCACTAATAACAAATCCTTTTAATCTGCGTTTCATTTTTTTTGTTTTTTCTTCTGACATATTTAAATTATTTATTTGAATTATTATTTTTTTTCTGATTTATTAAGGTTGAAATTTTTGCAATCTTTTTCTTAATCTGTCTTATTTCTCTTATGTTTTTTAATTGATTTTGTGAAACTTTAAATCTTAAATCTCTTAATTTTTCTCTATTTGAAGCAAGCAGTCTATGCAATTCTGCTTCTGATTTTAATTTTAATTCTTTTAATTCTTCTTTAGCTTTCATAATTATTAAAATAATTAGTCTTTAACTATAAATTTTGTTTTAACTGACAATTTATGCCCGGCTAAACGCATGGCTTCTCTGGCTTTCTCCAAATCAACACCTTCCATCTCAAACATGACAGTACCTGGTTTAATAACAGCTACATAATATTCAGGAGCGCCTTTACCACCACCCATCGGCACTTCCGCACCTTTTTGAGTAACTGGCTTATCAGGAAAAATTCTTATCCAAATTTTACCGCCTCTTTTAATATAATGGGTCATTGCTCTTCGGGCAGCTTCAATTTGTCTAGCTGTTATCCAGCCATGTTCTATTGATTTTAAACCATAACTGCCAAAACTAAGAGCATTGCTTCTAGTCGCAATTCCCTGGCCTCTTTTTCTGCCTTTATGCCATTTTCTATGTTTTACTTTCTTGGGCATCAACATATTTATCTAGCTATTATTTTTAAATTTATTATTATCTTTTTTATTCTCTTGATCATTAAAAACTTCGCCTTTATAAATCCAAACCTTAACGCCGATTTTACCATAAATAGTATGAGCAGCACCTCTGGCATAATCAATATTGGCTCTTAAAGTATGCAAGGGAATCATTCCCTCTGTCAAAGTTTCTGTTCTGGCAATTTCAGCACCGTTTAATCTACCAGCTACAATAACTTTTACACCTTTGGCACCACCTCTAATAACTCTACCAAGCGCCTGTTTCATAACCCGACGATAAGGAATTCTTTTTTCCAAATCAGCAATAATATTATCCAAAACAATCTGAGCATTTAAATTCGGCTTATCAACTTCTAAAATATTAATATTTAAATTGCTCTTGCCTGGCGTTTTAGTTTCTTGTTTATTAAAAATCTTTTTAATCAATTCGTCTTTTAATTGCTCTATGCCCACACCTGAACGTCCAATAATTACACCTGGGCGAACAGCATGAATAATAAGATTAATCTTTTCTGCTGATCTTTCAATCTCGATCTTGGCAACACCAGCTTGTTTTAACTTATTTTTTAAATATTTTCTAATTATTACATCTTGTTTTAAATAACTACTAAAATCTCTCTTGGCAAACCATTTTGAATCCCAATTTTTCGTTACACCTATTCTGAATGATTTTGGATTAACTTTTTGTCCCATAAATTTAATATTAATTAATTAGAGCTTAGAGATTGCAAATTAAATTATTATCTCAATTCCCCGCTCTCAAAATCAACGATTTAGCCTGATTTACGTTTAAATATTTTATTAATAAATCCTTTCGATTGTTTCATGCTTGTTTTATCCATATGCTGTTTATGCCGATGCTTGCCTTCCATTCTTTGATCAATGATTTCCTTACCCTTTTCCTGTTCATTTTGCTTAGCTTTAATTTGTTCTTTGTCTTCCGCTTTTACTTGTTCAGCTGGCAGCGTTTCTTTAATCTCTTCTTTTGAACTCATTCTAATCGGTTTTTCTTCTTTTGGCTTGGTTTTTTTAGTTTTCTTGGGCTGAGTCGGCTCAATTTCTTCTAAAACAATTTTGACATGAGACATTTTTTTTCTTATCGGCGTAGCTCGACCATGTGCTCGTGGTTGCCATCTTTTTAACATACCTGCTTGATCAACTCTAATTTCTTTTATATATAAATTATCTTTTTTTAATTCGAAATTATTTTCAGCATTACTAAGCGCTGAATTTAATAATTTTAAAATCGGTTTTTGAGCTGCTTTATTTGAAAAATTTAACTGACTAGCTGCTTCTTCAACCTTTAAACCTCTAATTAAATCGGCAACCAACCTAACTTTCTTAGGCGACATTCTTAAAAAACTTAATTTTGCTTTTGCTTGCATATATAAATAATCTTAAAATAATTTATTTAGATTTTTGCTGCTCTTTAGCGATACGACCACCATGAGAAATAAACTTTTTAGTCGGCGCAAATTCACCCAATTTATGACCAACCATATTTTCAATTATTCTTACCTCAACATGCTCTTTGCCATTATAAACACCCATTCGAAAACCGACCATTTCCGGAGTTATAGTACAAGCACGATCCCAGGTTTTAATTAAAGTATTATCACCTGATTTCAATTGAGAAATTTTATTTAATAACTTCTCATTAACATATGGTCCTTTTTTTAAACTTCTAGCCATAATTTTTTATATTATCTTTTTTTCTTTTTTCTTCTTTGTATAATTAATTTATCTGAATATTTTTTAGATTTACGGGTTTTTACACCTAAAGCGTGTTTCCCCCAGGGTGTTTTCGGATACTTTAAACCAATTGGCTGCCTACCTTCACCACCACCATGGGGATGATCAACCGGATTCATAACTTTCCCTCTGACTGTCGGTCTAATGCCTTTATGTCTTTTTCTGCCTGCTTTACCCCAACGAATCGTTATATATTCAGGATTACTAACACTACCCAATGTAGCCAAACAATCTTTACTTACTTTTCTTACTTCACCAGAAGGTAATTTTATAGTAGCATACTTTCCTTCAATCGCCATCAACTGAGCACTAGCACCTGAACCTCTAACCAATTGCCCACCTTTACCTGGTGTTAATTCAATATTATAAATCATAGAACCTTCAGGAATATTTTTTAAAGCCATAGCATTCCCGGCCTGAATTTTTATTTTCTTATCTTTTGAAGAAATTATCTCCTGGCCTACTTTCAATTCTTTTGGTGCAATAATATATCCTTTTTCGCCGTCTTTATAAACCGCTAAAGCAATTCTGGCATTTCGATTAGGATCATATTCAATCGTTTTAATTTTAGCGGGAATGTCAAATTTATCTCTTTTAAAATCAATTATTCTGCTATTTTGTTTAGCACCGCCACCACGATGTCTCACCGTAATCCTGCCGGTTACATTTCGTCCGCCAGTTTTTTTCTTTGATTTAAGTAACTTTTTCTCTGGTTTTTTAGATGTTAAATCAGAAAAATCATCGACACTTGATTTTCTTCTGGCTGGGGTTAATGGTTTGTATTTCTTAATTGCCATAGCTTAAAATAATTTAAAATTAAACACCTTCGTAAATCTCAATCTTGTCACCTTGTTTTAAAGTCACAATTGCTTTTTTCCAATTTTTCTTTTTACCTGAAACTCGACCATACCTAACTCGTTTACCTCTCATATTAATTATATTAACGTTAAGCGGATCTACTCCGTATAAATTTTTAATCGCTTTCTGAATTTCTATTTTATTTGCGTTTTTAGCAATTTCAAAACAATATTTATTAAAATTGGCCAAATCAGTTGCTTTTTCTGTAACTAAAGGCTTAATTAATATTTTATAAGCCTCAGCAGTATCTTCTTTTTTACTTTTTGCCGATTTCGCTTCTTTACTCTTAACAGGAGCAACTGGCAAATCACTTTCTGTTTTGGCTTTTAATGTTTCATATTCTGCCTCTTTATCTTTAACTTTTTTTTCCGCCTCTTTTTTAGTTTCTTTCTTACTCGCTGCTTCTTGCTTTTCTTGTTTTTGCTTTTTTTTAAATTTATCTAAAAAACTCATATATTTTATTATTTAAATGTTTCGGTTATTTTTGTTATCCCTGCTTTATCGATTAATAAATAATCATGTTTTAAAATATCCATAATATTCAAACTATTAGCCAAAATTATGTTTATTTTCGGTAAATTTTGGGCAGATTTACTAATTGCTTCATTTTTCTGATCCAAAACTAGTAATACAGACTTAGCTTCTTTGGTTGGCAATTTACTTAAAATATTGGCTAATTCTTTGGTTTTTATTTCAGCTAATTCTAATTTATCAGCTACAACTAATTGCTTTTCCTGAAGTTTATCAGTCAAAGCCATAAATAAAGCTTTTCGTTTCATCTTTTTATTGATTTTTTTAACAAAATTTCTCTCATTACTTGGTCCAAAGGTAACTCCGCCGCCAATCCAAATGGGAGAACGGGTTGAACCATGTCTTGCTCGTCCAGTTCCTTTTTGGCGCCAAGGTTTTCGCCCCCCGCCTCTGACTTCTGCTCTTGTTTTAGCATGAGCTAAATTTTGTCTTGCATTGGATTTCTGTATTTCAACAACTTGATAAACCAAATCCGGATTTATTTTTACAGCAAAAATATCAGAATCTAATTTAAGCTCTTCTGTTTCTTTACCTTGCAAATTGTAAACTTTTACTTTAGCCATATATGAATTAAAATTTATTTACTTTCTCCCTTAACTTCTTCGGCTGTTTTTTCTTTAGCTTTTAGTTGCTCTTTTGATTCGTCTATTTTTTTATCTGTTTCCCGCATAGACTCTTCTTTGACTGTTTCTTTTTTAGTTTCTTCAACGGGCTTATTTTCTTTAGGTTCATTTTCTTTAACAGTATCTTTTTGCGCTTCTTTGCTTTTTGGAGTTCCTGATTCTTTAGCTGCTTTATCTTGTTTTTTCACTGTTAAATCCATTTCTCCGGGTGCAATGATTTCAAGTAATCCATTACGGCTACCTGGTATAGCGCCCTTTATAAATAATAAATTTTTTTCCGGATCAACTTCAATAACCTCTAAATTAGCGACTGTTACCTGATCCCCCCCCATTCGACCAGCCATTTTAGTACCTTTAAAAACATGGGCTGGGCCAGTTGCGCCAATTGAACCAGGATGTCGTAATTGATCTTTTGTTCCGTGTGATTTTGGTGCACCTTTAAACCCATATCTTTTAACTACGCCTTGAAAACCTCTACCTTTAGATACACCGGTAACCTTAACTTTATCACCCTCTAAAAAAACTGAAACATTAATTTCCTGCCCTTTTTTATAGTCAAATTCATCATCTGATAATCTGAATTCTTTTAAATATTTTAATTTAAGCGTATTTTTCAAATGACCGGCTTGTGGTTTATTTAATTTTTTAGCTTCTTTATATCCGATTTGCACCGCTTGATAATTATCTTTATCAGCTTGCCTAACTTGAGTAATAAAACAAGGCCCAGCTTGAATAACTGTTACTGGAATAACCGTACCATCTTCTTTAAATTTCTGCGTCATTTCTAATTTTTTGCCTAAAATAAATTTCATAAAATTTTTTTAAAGAAAAATAAAAAATCTGGTTCACTAAAAATCCAGATTTGTGCTAAATTAAAAAAATCTTTTATTTTAGCTGGATTTTTTAAATTTTAGTGATTTCCTATTTCTCCTTGATAATTGTAAAAATAATAAAGGTTTTTCTCTGCAAAAAAGAGAGAACCTTTCTTTATTTTTCCTACAATTATTTTAAATTTACAATAAAAAATTTATCTTTATTTATAATAAAGAATTTTATCTAAGATTTAAAAAGTTGTCAAGTCTTTTTACATTTTAATTTCAATATCTACTCCTGCTGGTAAATTTAAACTCATCAAAGCATCAACTGTTGCTGGAGTCGGCTCAATAATATCAATCAATCTCTTATGAATTCTCATTTCGTATTGATCTTTGGCTTGTTTGTGTACAAAAGTAGAATTTAAGACCGTATACTTTCTTTTTTCAACTGGCAAAGGCACGGGCCCGGAAATTTGAGCACCTGTCCTTTCGGCAGTTTCCAAAATAGTTCGAGTCGACTGATCAATAATTTTATGATCATAGGCTCGAATCTTAATTCTAATTCTTTGTTTTTCTTCTGTATTAACTTTTTCTTTGACCTTTTCTGGCATGGAATTTCAAAAATTAAATTAATTAATTTAATTGACTTATTTATTATAACTTATTTATAAAGTATATAAAAGCCCTCTCTCTGCTAAGCCAGAGAGAGGGCTTTATAAATATCTAAGCAATAATCTTGGTTACAACACCTGAAGCAACTGTTCTGCCACCTTCTCTAATAGCAAATCTTTGTTTTTCTTCCAAAGCGACTGGTGAAATCAGCTTAACTTTTAATTGCACAGTATCACCAGGCATAACCATTTCAGCACCGCCAAGGATTTCTACTTCTCCAGTAACATCAGTTGTTCTCATATAAAACTGCGGTTTATAGCCTTTAAAAAAAGGTTTATGACGACCACCTTCTTCTTTGGTTAAAACATAAACTTCAGCTTCAAATTCAGTATGAGGTGTAATTGAACCTGGTTTAGCCAAAACCTGACCTCTTTCAATGTCTTCTTTTTTAATACCTCTTAATAAAATACCAGCATTATCACCAGCGCGACCTTCATCTAATGACTTATTAAACATTTCAATACCGGTTACTACTGTTTTTTGAACTTCTTTTTGAATACCAACAATTTCAACTTCATCGTTTAATTTTACAACACCTCTTTCAATTCTACCGGTTGATACTGTGCCACGACCTTCAATTGTAAAAATATCTTCAATTGGCATCAAGAAAGGTTTATCTACATCTCTTTTGGGTTCTGGAATATAACTATCCAAAGAATCCAATAATTCTTGGATGCATTTACCATCATCACCTGTCGGATTTTCCAATGCTTTTAATGCTGAGCCTTTAATAATTGGGGTATTGTCACCGTCAAATTCATATTTTTTCAAAAGATCACGAACTTCTTCTTCTACCAAATTAATCAGGTCAGGATCGGTTACTTGATCAACTTTATTTAAGAAAACAACAATTGAAGGCACACCAACTTGACGAGCTAACAAAATATGTTCTCTTGTTTGGGGCATTGGACCATCAGTTGCGGCTACAACCAAAATTGCGCCATCCATTTGAGCTGCCCCAGTAATCATGTTTTTAATATAATCAGCATGACCTGGACAGTCAACGTGAGCGTAATGTTTTTGTTCGGTTTCATACTCCACATGTGCCGTTGCAATTGTAATGCCTCTTTCTTTTTCTTCAGGAGCATTATCAATTTGGTCTACTGTTTTATCTTGAGCTGCTTTACCTGTTGCTGTTAAATACTTTAAAATCGCAGCGGTCAATGTAGTTTTACCATGGTCAACATGACCAATTGTCCCCACATTAACATGTGGTTTGGAACGATCAAATTTTTCTGCCATATTATTTTTAAAACTCCGTTGAAGCGACCTCTGACCCTAAAAGGCAGAGTTTTATCCAGCCGCTTCTCTAATTTTTAATTAATTATTAAAAAGTATAAATTATTATAACACATTCTTTAAATTTAACAAGTGTTTTAATAATTAAATTTAATGATCCAAGCAAAAGATCTAATTACCAATGCCTAATTCCCAAATTATTCTTCATCTTCCACTGGTTCAAAATAATACTGATCTTCTCCCATATTATCATTCGTTTCTTTAAAATCCAACAAATTACCTGATAACTGCTCAGCCTGTTCCTCAGATTGAGCCTCTTTCCAAACCGCTATATCTTTATTGATTTTATTTAATAATTCTTCTTCTGATAAATCTTTAAGCAAACTATTTTTCAAAACTAAGTTTTCATAATCATTAATATTCAAGATTATAAAATTATTACCTTGATTATCATCAAAGATATAACGATCCCCTGTTTTTCTAATTAAGTCTAATATTCTCTTTAGCTTTTTCATAAAATAAAAAAAGTTTTAAATATCTTTTAAAACCACTTTCATCTTAGCGGAAAATAAAAAGATTGTCAAGGGATTCCTGCCCTAGGTTATGAACCTAGGGCAGGAATCCCCCTTTTCAATTTGCATAAAGAACAGAATTGGGGTTTTGCGCCGGAAAAAGCCAGTCAAGCCAGCCTGACTGATGTAGGCTTTCAATGCATTTAATGACCCAGGATCCAACTTTTTTCTTGCGAACTACTTCGTTAATAAGGCTTAAAGATTCCTTGTGAGAAAAAGAATCAACGCCTTCAGGTCTGTATTCAGGTCGCTTAGCTCTTAAAGCTGAATAAAAATCAGCATAATTAATCGCCTCGACCATGAAACAAAAAGTATCGTCAAGTAAAAGCTGATTAAACAAACTCACCACATCATGACCCGGGTATTCCTTGATCACAAAATGGTGCAAAACAGTCAGAGCTGTAACTTCTGGATCAACAGCAAACATTTCAGCCAATGGCACAAACAGACTAGTGTGAAAAGACAGAAGTGATGACTGGTCTTGATTGAATTTACCGGTCGATAACCAAAAATCAAGAGAAAAAGCCGCTTTACAAGCATCATGGACAATACCGGCTAATTCAACCTTACGCCACCTTTGTTCCGGCATTTTACAGGCCAAATGCTCAATTACTAGTCTTTCTTGCGTACCGTAATTGGTCAAGCCAGCAGCGCCCTGATCTTGAATCAATTTATGCAACAGACACAAAAACCAGTAAACTTGCACCATATGCTGATGAGTGCCCTGATGATACTTTCTTAACACTTCATTGGAAATAACCTGTAAATAGTCCTCGTAACTCCCTGGCAGTTGTTTGCTCTCAGCAATCAGACAAGCTGCCTGCTGAATTGTTTGAGACAAGGCCAAGGTGTGCCCCAGATTATTAATAAAACAATCCGGGTTCTTGTTTTTCTCATCGCCACTTGTTACCAACACCAATTGTCTAGCCGGTTCTGAAAATTGATTAAAATCCCTGCATCCGATACTCTCGGATGCAACAACATCCGCGGTTCGGCCTGCAAAGTTTTTCATCCCTTGAACCTCCTTTAGTTTTTTTCGCTCGTTTCCTTCTGTCGCAACAAAACTTACCGCTGACATAACTCCCCCTCCTTAGCTATTAATTATTTATTTGCATTTTTCGCAATAAAAAACCCCACCGGACACTTTACTGAATGACGTGCCAAATCTCTTTAGCACGCCTATTCAACAAAGTAAACAAGTAGGGTTCTTAAACTCAGCTTATATAATATAACAAATGCTGTCAATAGTAATTTTAGGCTAATTTTAAACAAAATTTACACATATTTACCCACTAGTTTTTCAACATATTTATTAACAGAACCATCCCCAGTCTTGTGAACAAGTTATTAACAGTTACGAATAAAAAAGCCCGCAGTATTTCTACTATGGGCAATGAAAATTTATTTTAGCTGTTTTGCTCGAAAAATGTAACCGATTATATAACTTATTTCAGCCAAAACCAAACAAGAAAAAGCTTCAGACCAACCAGCTAAAAAAAACCCTAGAGCAAAACTGATTAAACCCAAAAATAAAGGAAAAAAATAAATCAATATCAATATTTTTCTCGCCATTGTAACCTCCTTTTTTTAAAATTATTTCATTATAACAACAATAATAGAATTTTGTCAATATTAAAGAGCGGCCAATCATTTTGACTGGCCGTTCTTTATATTTTAATGTGATCCTATTTACTTTGTTTTCCCTTCAATAATATTCTGAGTTACATTTTTGGGTACTTCAGCATAATGGTCAAATTCCATTGAATAAGTGGCTCGACCTTGAGTCATTGAGCGTAAATTAGTAGCATAACCAAACATTTCTGCCAAAGGCACCATACCATCAATCACTTTCATTGGGCCACGATCTGACATTTCAGCAATAGTAGCGCGTTTAGAATTTAAATCGCCAATTACGTCGCCCATAAATTCTTCTGGCGTAACTACTTCTATTTTCATAATCGGTTCCAAAATAATCGGTTGGGCTTTATCTGCAGCAGCTTTAAAAGCCATTGAAGCCGCGACTTTAAAAGCCACCTCAGATGAATCAACTTCGTGATAAGAACCGTCATAAAGTGTTGTTTTTATATCAACGACTGGATACCCAGCCAAAATACCTTTACTTTGAGCTTCTTTTACACCTTTTTCAATTGCCGGGATAAAATCCTTAGGAATAACGCCACCTTTAATTTCGTCTATAAATTCATCGCCAACACCTCTGTCCCGGGGTTCTAATCTTAACCAACAATGACCATACTGACCACGACCGCCTGATTGTTTAATATATTTACCTTCAGCTTCAGCTAGCGCTTTTATTGTTTCTTTATAAGCTACTTGGGGAGCACCTATATTAGCTTCAACTTTAAATTCACGTTTTAAACGATCAACAATAATATCCAAGTGAAGCTCGCCCATACCTGCAATAATAGTTTGAAAAGTTTCTTCATCTGTTCTGATTTTAAAAGTCGGATCCTCTTCGGCTAATTTCTGTAAAGCAATACCCATTTTTTCCTGATCTGGTTTTGTTTTTGGTTCAATCGCCACGGAAATAACCGGTTCCGGAAAAGTTATTTCTTCTAAAATAATCGGAGCTTTTTCATCACATAAAGTATTACCTGTCACTGTATTTTTTAAACCAATTGCGGCCGCTATTTCTCCGGCATAAACTTCATCAACTTCTTCCCTGGAATTGGCATGTAGACGTACAATTCGGCCAACTCTTTCTTTATCACCGGTCGCTGTATTTAAAACATAAGAACCAGCTCTTAAAGTACCTGAATAAACTCTAAAAAAAGCCAATTTACCAACAAAAGGATCTGTGGCAATTTTAAAAGCCAAAGCACAAAAAGGTGCATCATCAGAAGTTTCACGTTTTTCTTCTTGATCCGTATTGGGATTACGGCCTGTTATTGGCGGAACTTCAAGTGGAGAAGGCAAATATTCAACTACGGCATCTAAGACTGACTGAACACCCATATTTTTTAAAGCTGAACCGACAAAAACCGGATGTAAATCATTATTAATAGTTGCTTTACGAATAACCTTTTTTATTTCATCAATCTGTAATTCTTCACCGGCCAAATATTTATTTAATAAATCCTCATCATTTTCTGCGACTTTTTCCAATAAAACATTCCTCATCTTCTCAACCAACTCTTTCATATCTTCAGGAATATCAGTATTCTCTTTAGTTTGGCCGTATTCACCAGTAAATTTATAAGCTTTTCTTTCCAATAAATCAATTATGCCTGTAAAATTAGCTTCGGCACCGATTGGCCATTGAACTGCCACAGCATTAGGTGATAATCTTTCCTGAATAGATTTTAAACTCATTTCAAAATCAGCACCCATTTTATCCATTTTATTAATAAATGCAATTCTTGGCACATTATATTTTGAAGCCTGATGCCAAACAGTTTCTGACTGAGGTTCAACACCTTGTGAACCATCAAAAACTGCTACTGCTCCGTCTAAAACACGCAATGAACGTTCAACTTCAACAGTAAAATCAACGTGCCCCGGCGTATCAATAATATTAATGCGATGATCTTGCCAAAAACAAGTTGTAGCTGCTGAAGTAATAGTAATCCCTCTTTCTTTTTCCTGTTCCATCCAATCCATTTCTGCAGCTCCTTCATGAACCTCTCCTATTTTATGTTTTTTACCGGTATAAAAAAGCACGCGTTCAGTTACCGTAGTTTTACCGGCATCAATGTGAGCCATAATACCGATATTTCTGGTTTTATCCAATAAATATTCTCTAGGCATATTGTTATAATTATAAATTATTTATTTTACTAAATCTTTTTTTATTGCGTTCTAAATTTGCCCAATAAGCTTCATTTACATCTAAATTCAATTGATTGGCAATAATTAAAAAATAAACAAACACATCGATTATTTCTTTTTTCATTTCAGTTAAATAATCCCTATCTTCTTCACCAACAACACCAATTTCTTTTTGTTTTAAGCGATAATATTTTTTAACTAAATTAGCAAATTCCCCAACTTCTCCAGCTAAAGCTGTGGTTAAAAATAAAAGGTCCGCTGGTAAATCATTATAGGGACCAATATATTTATCATCAAATTTTTTTTGTAATTTTTTAAAATCTTCAATTTCCATAGATCCCGGTTAAAAACGGGCAAAATGCGCAAAAGCACGATTCGCTTCAGCCATTTTGTGAATATCATTTTTTTTCTTGTAAGCTTCACCTTGTTCTTCAGCTGCATCCATAATTTCAAAAGCCAATTTTTCAGCCATTGATTTACCTTTTCGTTTTTTGGCAGCAGCAATTAACCAGCGACAAGCTAAAGTAAATTTTCTTTCTTGTCTAACAGGATAAGGAATCTGATAATTTGCCCCGCCAATTCTGCGGCCCCTGACTTCCAAAGACGGGCCAACATTTTTCATGGCTTTATCAAAAATTTCCAAAGAATCCTGCTTGGTTTTATTGGAAATAATATCAAAACAATCATAAACAACCTGTTGAGCAACAGATTTTTTACCTCGTCTCATTATATAATTAATAAATTTGGTCACTTGAATATTGTTAAATCTGGGATCAGGGTTTATTTCTCTTTTAGGAGCTTGTTTGCCTCTCATATTTTATTATTATTTATTGATTAACAAATTATTTATTTTTTTATTCAGCAGGAGTTTCAGCGGTTTCTTCAGCGGGCTCTAATTTAGTCGGAGCTGCACTGGCTTTACCTTTTTTAACACCATATAAAGATCGGCTATTTTTTCGGCCTTCAACACCTTGCGTATCATAACGTCCACGCACAATATGATAACGAACACCTGGCAAATCTTTAACTCTGCCTCCGCGCAACATTACAATTGAATGTTCCTGCAAATTATGACCTTCACCGGGTATATAAGCAGTTACCTCCATCCCATTAGAAAGACGGACTCTGGCAATTTTCCGCAAAGCCGAATTAGGTTTTTTAGGAGTAACAGTTGTTACTTTTAGACAAACACCTCTTTTAAACGGACTGCCTTTGGGTAATTTGTTTCTTTTACGTTTTAAAGTATTAAAAACATTTTCCAAAGCAGGCGTTTTAGATTTTTTAGTTATTGTTTTTCGTCCTTTTCTGATTAATTGACTATTTGTAGGCATAAATTAATAAAAAAAGAAAATTACAAATAATTTGTAATTGATTTAATTAAATTGATTGTAATCTTATTTTATATAGTTAAAATAAAAAAGTCAAGACTTTATATAAATATCTGAATTATTTTAAACATTAAATTAAAAATTGCATTTAAAAAACCGGCACCAAAAATTAATAACGCAAACAGAATAATAATGCCATATCTTTCCAGCATTTCTTTAAAATTATCGTAACGATCCGGTAAAATAGCGAATAAAATCTTTGAGCCATCAAGTGGCGGGATCGGAAGCAAATTAAATATCATTAATACAAAATTAACAATAATTAATAAAAACAAAAAATTAACCAATAAATTGTTAAAACCTAAATTTGTATAATTATTAACCAAATTTAATAAAATAATACAAATAACTCCAAAAATAAAATTAGCTGCCGGTCCAGCTACTGATACCAATGCTGGACCCCATTTTTGATCTTTTAAATTAAAATAATTAATTGGTACTGGTTTAGCCCAGCCAAAAACAATTCCGGCATTACTTAAAATCAAAAATAAAGGCAATAAAATAGTGCCAAATAAATCAATATGCGACAGCGGATTTAAAGTTAAACGGCCGGCATATTGAGCGGTGCGATCGCCCAAATAATAAGCTGACAACGCATGAGCAAACTCATGAGCGCTTAAAGCTAAAAAAAAGGCTATAAAATTAACTACCAAGAAAATTGCGTCAAATTGCATAAAAAAGCTTGATTATTTGACAATATTCTGTTAGAATATTGTATATTAGAAATTAATGACTAAAAATTAATTCTAACAAATTAATTTTTAAACTTAAATCTCTAATTTTTAATCTATTAAATTATATCATTATGTCTAGAACTTGTGAAATTTGTGGCAGAACGCCCAAGCTTAGTGCGACTCGCAGTCATTCTAACATTAAAACTAAAAAATGGAAACAGTTAAACTTGCAAACTAAAAAAATCAACGGTAAAAAGATTAAAATTTGCACTAAGTGTTTAAAATCTTTAAATAAAGCAAAACTAGGCTAATTCCTTGACAATTTATTGCTAATTTGCCTTATTTTTCGTATAATATCAATAGTAAAACTTAATAATTATTAACTCTATATTTATGGCAGATGTACAAGCTTATTGCGTAAAATGCAAACAAAAGCAAACAATGAAAGAGCCTAAACAAATTACCATGAAAAACGGTCGCCCGGCTGTAACCGGTACTTGCCCGGTCTGCGGTACAAAAATGTTCAAGATTGGTAAAATGGACTAAATTACTCTTTTTTTAAAAGGGCCCTGTACCGTACGGTACAGGGCCCTTTTATTGCTAAACCAAATAATCTCTAATACAATTAAATTTAAACGGGGTGTGGCTCAGTTGGTCTAGAGCGTCGGGCTGGGGGTCCGAAGATCAGCGGTTCGAATCCGCTCACCCCGATAAAATTTACGGGCTGTAGCGCAGTTGGTAGCGCGCAGCGTTCGGGACGCTGAGGTCGCGGGTTCAAATCCCGCCAGCCCGACCAATACCAATTTTTACTTGCTTAATTTGAATTTTCATGTTAAACTAAAAATGTTTTAGTGACTGCACTTAAATTTATTTTTTGTGTTTAAAGTCGATCACTATATTTAATAAATCAAAAACGAATAAAATTTATTATTTTTTTCGTCAATTAGGTAATTTTAAAATGGCAAAAAATTTGTACGTAGGTAACTTACCATACAGCCTAGATGATAATCAATTAAAAGATTTATTTTCTGAGGCTGGTTCTGTTACCTCTGCTACTATTATTACTGACAAAATGTCTGGTCGCAGCAAAGGTTTTGGCTTTGTTGAAATGGGCAGTGAAGAAGAAGCAGCCAAAGCTATTGAAATGTTCAATGAAAAAGAGATTGAAGGCCGTAACATTAAAGTCAATGAAGCTAGACCAAGAGAAGAAAGATAATTATAAGTATAAATATAGCATTCAAAAAAAACATCCTCGTCAATTCACGAGGATGTTTTTTATTATATAAAATATAAAAAATCACTCAGAGAGTGATCTTATATGACCCCATAATTGTCTAGTTTCCAGCTAAACGCCAGGTGGGTGGCCGCATTAATAAACCACGGTTTATTAAAATATAAGCCTCCCAATAAATAATGTTGTCCTAGAACTAATACAATTATGTGGTCACTTTTATTATAACATTAACAAACAAAAAATAAAAGACCCTGTACCTATGGTACAGGGTCAATTTGATGTCGCTTAGGCTTCAAAATGTAAAATCAAATCGCAAACCCTGGGCATTAAATACTCCTGAATCATTTTTAATCTGGCTTGCCGG
The DNA here is from genome assembly GCA_014729025.1 of Candidatus Buchananbacteria bacterium. Classification (GTDB taxonomy): domain Bacteria; phylum Patescibacteriota; class Patescibacteriia; order CAIXNZ01; family CAIXNZ01; genus WJKP01. The sequence continues at coordinate 3,606 of WJKP01000032.1, read as the reverse complement.
ACAATGTCATCAGGATCTTTTTTGAGCTTGGCCTGTAAAGTAGCTACTTCAACTGAATAATTATGAAAAACTAAATTCAGTTGCCGCAACCGCTCTCCACTTGACAGTTGTCTTAATTTCTCTTCACTTTTTGCGCTGCTCCTTTCAGATTCTATCAGCCTGTTTTTGCAATCCGTCTCCTCAGCTTTCAAATTAGTTCCCATTTGCTCCTCCTTTTGTTTTTGATATGTTTTAGCCTAAAAAAGACTTAGACGCAAATTAAGTGGGAACGGCAGGATTTGAACCTGCGATCTCCAGAATGTAAGTCTGGCGCTCTCCCTCTGAGCTACGTTCCCACAATTGGAAAGAACATTATAAAATCAAAAAAGCCACTGTTTTTTACAGTGGCCCTTTATTATATATAAATAATTTATATTAAACTAAAATAGCGGACCACTGTAACAGTGACTAAAACAATCACTAACACCAAGACCAAGACATTAACATAGCTAACTTTATTTAATTTTGCTTTCAAGTATGTTTGCATATATTTTTTTACATCTTAAATTATTTTTAAATACTTGTCAAGCAACTGTACAGCAACATTTATTAACAATCTATAAAGAAACCCCTGCACTGTATAAAGTGCAGGGGTTTTGACTTACAAAGGAATTATCCTGTTACCATTGTTATTGGCCGACATAATTTCCTGTTCGGTTTTCTCTGTTTCTTGAGGATCACGAGCATAACCAATAACAGTAATTTTACTTTCACTGCCGCAATAACAACAAACAGTCTCACCCACTGGATTGGGCTTTTTACATTTTGGGTTTTGACACAAATTCCGTTTAACTTCGTTTCCCATTAGTTCCTCCTTTTTTTGTCTTGATATTTTGCAGATGTTATTTTTTAAGGCCTGGCCAAAATTGTTTCTGACCAGTCCACTCTTTGCCGTTCTGTTTGCAAAAGGCGCAAATCAGGATAAAGCCTATTAAATTCATCTTCATCTGTTTCAACTTTTTGCTTTTGTTTAGCCACTACTTGTAAAATCATTTGGCCATAATCATCTGATTCTATAAGCTGACAGTTTGCTTGGCAATAATGACAAGATAGCTTTGCCACAGGATTTAACCTGGCGCATTTTTGACAAACATTTATCATGATTTACCCTCCTTAAGTTAAAAAGAACTTAAAACTAAAACTAGCCACCTTTTGGTGGCTAGTTTATTACCTTGAAATTTATCTAAAAATTATTGTTTGGCAAAAATAAGACTAACCACCGAAAAATAGCTTAATAACAAAAGTAATAAAGCCAATAAACTAGCTCGTAAATCAATTTTCTGAAATTGTAAAACTTTAGTGGTTATCATATTAATTTAAATTTAGCAAATACTCTTAATGCTGTCAATAATTAGATAGTCCAATTTTTATCATAAAGTAAAGTATCGCGAATTAATTTGTAATTCAAAATTTCATTTTCAGTAAACCATAAAGCTATTTCCTGGTCAGCTTCTTCAACTGAACCGGAAGCATGGACCAAATTAACAATAGCCCGTTCACTACCGTCAGCTAATTGATAAGATTCTAAAGAATAATCACCTCTAATTGTGCCCATTTCAGCACTTAAAGATTCGGTTGAGCCGCAAATTTTTCGCCCCAATTTAACAGCCTCATTGCCTTGCCAAACCATAGCCACAACCGGAGCAGCGCAAATATAAATTTTTAATCTTTTTAAAACGTCCTCGCCCACTTCCACAGGATCATTACTTGGCGGTTGTAACCCTTTTTTTTCATAAGATTCAATTGCCTTAGTACCGACATTTTTTTTCCAGTCAGGATCAATTGTATAATGTTTTTCAACCAAATTCTCGTCTGCTTGCATCATTTTTAAAGCAACTAATTTTAAACCGGTTCTTTCATAACGTGAGATAATTTCACCAATTAAATTTCTTTGCACGCCGTCTGGTTTAATAACAATTAAAGTTTTTTCCATAATATTATTTTTAAATTTATTAAATTTAACTCAATTTTAACAAAAACAAAAAAAAGATTCAAGTAATTGACGTTTTATCTAAAAAATGTTAATTTATATTCGAATTTAATAAAAACAAGGAGGGCAAAATGAAAACATTAGGGGCTCCCAATGTGGGAGAAATTTGGCTACAATTTGCTAATGTGGAAACTGAAAATTGGCAGGAGATGAAAGCTGATGCCACCCTTAAAGTAAGCCTAACTGATCACGACGGCGCATTTGAAGAAGCAATTTCGATGAGCAAGGAAATGTTCACAAAATATTACAGGCCAGTGCCTGAAAACGATTCCTTGTTTCAAAGAACATTTAAAATTACTTCCATCCTGCCTGAAGAAAGTGCTGCCTGGGTAATTCATCTTGACAGTTTATCCCAGCCACTTGGCTTGGATGAACAGAGAATGTCGCTTAGAATCATTGAGGCAAATTTTCAACCGGCTGATTAAACAGCCCCCAAAAGAGGTGATTATTCGCCTCTTTTTTTTAGGCTTAAATTTTGGCCGTCACTAATAAATATTATTGGGCCGTCTAAATCATTTCTAAAAAACTGAATATTATTATCTTCTAATCTTTTTAAAATCCGTAAATGCGGATGACCGAATTTATTATCTTGTCCCACTTGAATCACGCCATATTGAGGCTGAACTTGATCTAAAAATTCCTGAGTAGTTGAATATTTACTACCATGATGACCCAGCTTCAAAACATCAGCTTTGATCTCAATTTGATTATTAACCAAATCATGTTCTACTTGCTCTTCAGCATCACCGGTTAATAAAAAAGACGTATCTTTATAAATTAATTTGGTAATAATTGAACTGTTATTCAAACTGGCAACTTCCTGGCCTGATAAATCAGTCCAAGGATATAAAATTCTTAAAACCAAATCATCGCCCAAGACAATGTCTTTTTGTGAATCGGTAATTTCAGTTTCAATCTTTTGCAAACTAACCTCTTCTAAAAATGTCAAATAATCAGGACTGGTATGACTAACACCTGTCATTAAGATCTTATTAACACTATAGCGCCTTAAAACTTCAACCAAACCAGCCACATGATCAGAATGAGGATGTGTTAAAATAACCAAATCCAGTTCTTTGTCAAAAAAAGCTAAATTATTGCCTAGTTGCGATAAAATTGAATTATCAGGCCCGCCGTCTATTAAGATATTTTGTTCATAAGGAGTTTTAATTAAAATCGCATCACCTTGCCCCACGTCAAGGAAACAAACTTCCAAATTCTGCCGATCAATCTGTGAATTAACTGCAAAGCCAATTAAAAAAAAGACAATTACCAATAAGCTGCCTAATATTTTAAATAATTTTTTAGCCTGACGATCCATGATTTAATTATAACATAAAATTTTCCCTCTAAGAGAGTATTGAATTTATTCAATGCTGAATATCTAGGCCATAAATTAATTCGTGCCTAATCAGAATATTTTAATATCAAAAAAGATGTATAGTTAACAGTCAAGGGTAACACTTTGAATTAATTTTTCATGAGGAGTAAGACCATTAATAGACAAATGAATTCTTTCAAAATTGTAAAAATTAAGCCATTCGATAGTAGTTTTAAATACCCTTAATGGATTATGA
>WJKP01000031.1 GCA_014729025.1 Candidatus Buchananbacteria bacterium | reverse complement strand
TATAATTAGGATATGTATGATCAGAAGGTTATAACAAATTTAAAACACATTGTCAATAATATTATAAATTGGCAAAATAATAAACATAATTTCAGAATTTTAACAAATAAAAAAGCGAGGATTAAAGGTTCCTCGCGGACCCGTGGAGCTTATTTGTCGCTGAAGACGGCGTTGAGCGCTTCAACGACTTCGCTGAGCCGTTCCAGGCTCATTTTGTTTTCTTCTTCCGTTTTTTCCAGATCCTTTTGGTAGGCTTCTAGGAAGCTTGGAAGACGACCTAGAATCGGTTCTACCATGCTGAGTGAAATATCCGATAAGCTACTGGAATAGCCAGTGTCAGCATCCAGAGTCGTCCATCGGATTGTGCCGAAGATGAAGATTAAATAAAATTCATCTTCGGCGTCTTGGTAAAACGGTTCCGGGTCTTCAAAAGTAAAGCCCGGGTTTCCGAGTTTATTCAACGATGACTCCAGTGTCTTGATTTTATGACGCTGCTTATCATAGCAGCTGTTCAACTGGATTACTCCTGTAATAACCGCCATCGTCGATTTTTTGATTTTTTCCAACATTTTCTTCTCCTTTTTTCCCTTCCGGGAAAGGTTACTCACTCTTCCGAGCGGAGTAATTTGTTGTCGGTTCCCCGACATTTGCCAAAGAGCCAGTGTAGCTCCCAGCCACCTCGCCCAATGCGAGGCTGGGCCTTAACTTATCCTTTTTATAATTATAACATATTATTATGATTTTGTCAAGAGTGGGGTTAAAAATAAATAAAATTCATATTTGGTTGTTTTTAGGTCTAATTTTGCTAAATCTAGCTTTTTTTGCAATTAATTTAAATGATTTCTTCTTGTCTGATGATTTTGACTGGATTTATTCAACCAAAACCAGCCAGTATTCTTTGCTTGATTATTTTTCAGCTAATTATTTTGGCGAGCAGGGCGTGGGCGGCAGCTATCGGCCCATGTTTAATTTGATTTTTAGTTTAGCTTATAATTTATTTGGCTTAAATCCTCTTGGTTACCATTTAATTAATTTAATTTTTCATATTGGTGTTTGTTTTTTAATTTATTTATTGACTTTGACCTTATTTGAAAATTATAAAGAAAAAAATAAAGTTGCGATTTTGGCAGCTTTGTTTTTTGCTATTTTACCCAATCATAGCGAGGCAATTATTTGGATAGCCGCAGTGGGCGATCCATTAGCCGCTTTTTTTTATTTATTGTCTTTTTATTTATATATTTTATTTCGTAAAAAAGAAAAGTTTTATTTTCTTGTTATTTCAATTCTAAGTTTTATAATTGCAATTTTAACCAAGGAACTGGCCATTACTTTGCCGTTATTAATTTTAGTTTGGGAATTGTATGAAGGAATAAGTAAAAACAATTTTTTTTTACGAGAAATTATTACCAGAGTAATTGGTTATTTTGCAATTTTATTATTTTATTTATTAGCCAGATATTGGGCAATTGGTTTATTTTTCGGTTATTATGCTGAGGAAACTTTTAGAATTAATTTGACTGAAATTTTTAAAATGTTGGTGGCTTTATTGACTAATTTATTTTTTTATGGCGATTTGCGGATTTTATTGACTGATTATTTTATGGCCAATAAATTATTTTTTATTTTATTATTAATTTTAATTGTTAGTTTGATTTTATTGGTTTTAAGAAAATATAAATTTAAACTGGCTTTTTTGCTGGATTTTTATATTATTTTAATTTTACCTGTTTTACCTCTGGCTTTTGGCCATTTTACCAATGAAGGCGAACGTTATAATTATTTACCTTCGGTGGTTTTTTGCATTTTATTGAGTTTATTGATTTGGCAAATTAAAAAAGATAAATTTTTACGCAATCTTGCGATTATTGGTTTGCTGGTTTATTTCTCTGTTTCTTTAATAAATAAAAATTACACCTGGCATTTGGCAGGACAATTAACTGAAAAAGTTATTAAGCAAGATTTTCACCAGGTAATTAATTTAAATGAACAAAATAAAACTTTATTATTTATTAGTTTGCCTGATAATTTGGAAGGCGCCCAGGTGTTTCGCAATGCTGTTGATTTGGCTATCAGATTATATTATCCGAATTATCAATTTGAAGGCAAGACACTTCAAGTTTATTTGTATTTAACAAGGCAAAATATGCATCAGAAAATTTTATATTGGGGCTCGTATCCGACCGGTGGTTGGTTGGCAGAAACTTTTGATCAAGGCAATTGGGTGACTGGTCTGCCGACTAAATATAAGGATAATTATGTATTTGAATTATGGGGTTATGATTATGATAATTATACGTCCAGCCAAATTCGTTTTTATTTGCAGAATGAATATTTGCAATTACTTGAACAAGATAGATTGGATATTTTAATATTTAATAAGGGTCAATTAAAAAAATTAAATAAATAAAAACTTCCCTTAACGGGAAGTTTTATGATTCGTCTGAAAGAGATCTTCTGCTTACCCCCCAGCCAGGATAATTTAATTGTTCATGAGGTTCCATTATGCCGATATTGGAATTTGCTTCTCGGCAGTTAGGGCAGATGCGATTATAAATACCATCTGACATAAATTCGCGATCGCATCTTAAGCAAGCTCTTTTTGTCTTTTGCTTTTTATTCTTTTTAGCCATTTTTCCCTCCTTTACATTTAAATAGGCATTGGAACTTATATCTTAGCTTAACAAATAAAAAATGCCAAATCAAGCTTTGAATATTTTAAAATATTTTGCTATAATTAGATTAGTAATAAATTAATTTATAATAATTACTTTATGCCTAAAATTGAATTGTTAAAACTGACTTCTAAACAAAAAAGAGACACCATAGAAAAATTAATTGAATCAAGTTCACCAACTCACGCCTTTTTTTTAATTTTAATTGTTTCAGCCATAATAACGACTTTTGGGATTTTAATGAATAATGTTGCGATTGTAATTGGTGGTATGATTGTAACTCCTTTATTATCACCAATTTTAGCTATTAGTATGGGGATTAGTATGGCTAATCCCAAATTAATAGCCAGATCTTTAAAAGTTTTGGGCGCATCAATTTTATTTGTTGTTGCTATTTCGGTTGTTATTTCATTTTTCGTAATTAATAAAGAACTTAATGATGAAATTATTGCCAGAATGTTTTCTAATTATATGTATTTTGGGGTAGCTGTGGCGTCAGGTATCGCAGCTGCTTTTACTACCTCAAAAGATGAATTTTCTGAAAGAATGGTCGGAGTAGCGGTTGCTATAGCTTTATTGCCGCCTTTGGTCGTAATTGGTATTGGTATTTCTTTTTGGAATTTACATGTATTATCAGGTTCACTTGAATTATTTTTAGCTAATTTATTGGGGGTTTTATTGGGCAGCTTGATAGTTTTTTCTTTGTTGGGTTTTTATCCTGAGAAAAAGGCTGTTCAAAAAGAATTAAAGGAAGAAGCTAAAGAACTTGCGGAAGCTAAAAATGGAAATAATAAATAGATTTTTTATAATATTAAAATTTGTAGGAGAGGGAAATTAAAAAGCCGGCTAAATAGTCGGTTTTTTAATTTGTGGATAACTAGGCTTGACATTCGGTTTATGTTCGGTATATTATTAAAGTATGATTTGTTCGGTTTGTTTTCGGTTTATTAATTAATATTAAAAATATGAGTGAAAATTTAACAAAAAGACAAAAAGAAATTTTAGATTTTATTAATGATTTTATTGATGACTATGGTTATGCGCCTAGTTACCGGGAAATTGGACAGCATTTTAATTTATCTTCAACAGCAACCGTAGCAGAACATGTGCAAGCTTTACAAAATAAAGGTTATTTAAAAATTGATCCCAATGAAGCACGTTCTATTGAATTAATTGATGATGAAAAAGCTGAGGCAATTTTTCTTTCTTTGGCTGGTTTAATTACTGCTGGTCAGCCAATTGAAGCGGTAGAGGAGCGTGAGCAAATTGCCGTACCCATTGATTTTATCAAAGATGAAGCTAAATCTTATGTTTTACGAGTTAAGGGCCAGTCAATGATTGATGAAGGTATTTATGACGGTGATTATGTGATAGTTGAAGAAAATTCCAGTCCACGTAATGGACAGGTTGTTGTTGCTTTATTGGATAACAGTTTTGCTACCTTAAAAAAGTTTTATAAGGAATCTAATCGAATAAAGTTGCAACCAGCTAATTCTAGTATGAAACCGATTTACGCAAAAGACGTTTTGGTGCAAGGAGTGGTTAGGGCAGTTATTCGCAAATTTAATCCTGCTTAATTAAAATTTAATTATTAATATACTCTGATCTGTTTGGGGTGAGTCGGATTTTAGTAAGCTAGTATCTTCTAAACAAAACTCACCCCAATAGAATGGAGTGAGTCTGTTCTTGGTGTATTTATTGTCTCTTGCTGTTACAAGAGACAGAAGAACTTAAAAGCTTAAGCCCTCTTTTATTATTATAAATCATTTTAAATATTTTGCAATAATTATTAACTAAAAACAATATGTCCAGAAAACAAAAATCCATTTATCGTAAATTAATTTGTCGTTTTTTTGACTTGATAAGTACTTGTGACCCAAGTTTAAAAATTAAATAATAAAAAAATATAACCTATTTTTTTTAAAATAGGAAGCAAAACTAAAAGTTGGTAATTCGGCTGGATTAAAACTGTAAGAAGTTATGGGCTCTGACGGTTGATCAATCCAGCCGAAATTAATTTTAAAATATTGCTGATTTATGGAAATTTTAAATAAATTAAAAATTTTAACCGACGCTGCTAAATACGATGTTTGTGCTTCTTCTGCTTGTAGCCAGTCAAATTGGGGGAGTAAAGGTTTTGGTAATATGTCTCGTATGGGGGTTTGTCATTCTTTTACGCCTGATGGTCGTTGTATATCTTTATTTAAAGTACTTTTAACCAATCAATGCATTAATGATTGTTTATACTGTATTAATCGTAAAAGTAATGATCGGCTCAAGACTTGTTTTGGGGAAAGAGAGTTGGCCGACCTTTTTATTCAGTTTTATAAACGAAATTATGTTGAGGGTTTATTTTTAACTTCTGGTATTTATAAAAACTCAGAAGAAACAATGGAAAGAATGATAAAAGTTATAGAAATTTTACGTTTTGAATATCAGTTTCGCGGTTATATACATTTAAAAGTTTTACCAGGTGTTTCGCCAGGCTTAATTAATAAGGGGGCTGTTTTGGCCAATCGTATGAGTATTAATTTGGAATGTCCCACAACCAATAAATTGGAATTAATTTGTCCGGAAAAAGATTTTAAACATGATTTAATAGCGCCAATGTTAAGCATGAAAAAAATTATTAAAAATGATAAAACAAAAATTCCGGCTGGCCAGACTACTCAAATGATAATCGGAGCTTCAGGGGAAAATGATCGGGAAATTATTACTACTTCAGCCTGGCTTTATCAAAAAGTTAATTTGTGCCGGATATATTATTCGGCTTTTATACCTGTTAATCAGGCCAGCAATTTACCGGTCAAAGAACCAGTTTCTTTGAAAAGAGAGAGTCGGCTTTATCAGGCTGATTGGTTGATGCGCCGTTATGGTTTTGCTTTTCAGGAATTACCTTTTGATCAGACTGGTAATTTACCGCTTGATTTTGATCCCAAAATGGCTTGGGCAATACTTAATTTAGATAAGTTTCCAATAGAAATTAATAAAGCGTCGTATCGGGCTTTACTACGTATTCCGGGTATTGGTGAAATTAGTGCCAGACGAATCATCAAACTCAGAAAAGATTTCCATATTACCAGCCTTGAAGAACTTAAAAATATCGGCGTGGTTTTAAAACGGGCTGTAAATTTCATTTTAATAAAGGGAAAATATTTTGGTCAGGCCAGTTTTAATAATAAAATTCTGCCGATTTTGGGTGAAAACAGTTTATTACCCAATCAAAATCAAGAGCAATTAGCTTTTGCTTTATAAATATTATGATCATAAAATTTAAAGACAAATTTGAATCTATTTTTTATGCGGTTTTATACGGTAATTTAACCGGCTATTATTTAAGTTCTCAAAATGAACCGGATGATTTATTCCAGGCGGAAGAATTTATTGAGATAGAAAGGTTAAACTGGAAAGAAATTTTAGATCAGCACAATCAGAAGTTTGGTAAAATTAATTGGTTTAAAAATCAAGATGAACAATTTCGGCAATTTAAAAATACAATTGAATTGGCTTTACGGCATTGGAAACAATTTAAATATAAATTAATCATTGAAACAATTCGTCAGGCTTTAAAATTCGGATTAATTTATGTTAATAATAAAACTTCAAATGAAGCTAAGGATTTACTTAATCTAACCGGCCAAGTAAAAAGCGACATTCATCGCGCATTAGGGTTCATTCGTTTTATTCCAATTGAAAGAGGTAAAGAAAAATTTTTATTGGCTTATTTTGAAGAGGATAGCCAGGTGGGTGATTTGGTAATCAATAATTTTAAAAATAAATATTTTGGTTATAATTTATTAATTAAAACATCTAAAACAGTTTATTTTCTTTATCAGCATCAATTATATCAATTAGCCACTAATAAATTTGATTTGCAGATTACCAAAGATAATTTTGATAAATTTTGGGAAGTTTTTTATCAGGCCAATTTTATTCCGGAACGTAAAAACACTAAATTGGCTAAGAAATTAATACCGAAAAAATATTGGTCTTGGCTAAAAGAAGGGCAAATAATTAATCAGGTTGACAAAAATTTAATTTAATATTAAATTAAAATAATAAAATTTTTATAAGGAGGTGAGCGGATTGAAAAAAATAACTGTTATTGGCGGTGGTACTGGTTCTTATACAATTTTAACCGGTTTAAGAAATTATCCGGATTTAGATTTGGCTGCAATTGTGGCCATGGCTGATGACGGCGGATCAACCGGAGTCTTACGTGATGAATTGGGCGCTTTACCGCCTGGTGATGTCCGGCAATGCTTGGTTGCTTTATCTCATTCAGAAGATATTTGGCGTCAACTTTTTAATCATCGTTTTACAGAAGGCAGCTTAGCCGGGCAAAGTTTTGGCAATTTATTTATTACTGCTTTGCAGCAAATTACTGATGATTTTGAAACTGCTTTGCAAAGAGCCGGAGAATTATTGCAGGTTAAAGGCGAAGTTATCCCAGTAACTTTGGACGATGTTCGTTTGGTAGCAAAAACACCTGACGGTCAGGTGATTATCGGTGAACATCAAATTGATTTGAAAAATCAGCCGATTGAATCTATTAGTTTTGAACCTTATCCTTCGGCTAATCAGCGGGCAATCGAGCGGATTTTAGCCAGTGATTTAATTGTTATCTGTCCCGGTGATATTTATACCAGTATTTTACCCAATTTGCTGGTAGAAAATATTAGCGACGCGATTAATGATTCCCGCGCTATTAAGGTTTATATTTGTAACCTAATGACTCAAAAGAATCATACTCATGGTTTTCGAATAATTGATTTTATTTGTCTTTTGGAAAAGTATATGGGGCAAAACGAAGTTTTTGATTATGTGATATACAATAATCAAAAACCGGCTGAAGATTTTTTGCTGTCTTATGCTCAAGAAGGTGAATATCCAGTAGAATTTTCAGAACAAGATTTTCAGGATCGTAAGACAAAATTTTTAGGTAAAAATTTACTTAGTCAAAAAATTCCTCATAAAGTTAAAGGTGATAATTTGACCCGCGCTTTAATCAGGCATAATTCTTTTACCATTGCTTCTATACTTTATGATTTGTTAAAAAAAAGAGAGTAATACTCTCTTTTTTAATTTTTATAAGTTATTTGAAGTGTTTAATTAATAAAGGCGTAATTGGCAAGATTTTTATTTTTTTAATTTGTTTTGCTTTGGGTATCGGATAAGTGTCAGTAATTATAACTTTTTTAATTGGTGCTTTTTGGATTCTTTTAATAGCCGGATCTGATAAAATGCCATGCGTAGCAAAAATATGAATATTTTTCACTTTATGTCTTTTTAGTTGCTGACAAGCTGCAGTTATAGTACCGGCAGTATCTATCATATCGTCAGTCATAATAATATTTTTGCCGGCTATATTTTTTTTAAATTCCAAAATTTTGGCAACATTTTGTTTCGGTCTTGTTTTTTGCAGTACTAAAACCGGTAAATTATTTAATAGCTTGGCTAATTTTTTAGCGCGTGGTTTAGCGCCATTATCAGGTGCGACTATAATAGTATTTGTTAAACTGATATTTTTTCTAATATGATCAGCAAACATATTTAAAGGATTTAAATTTGTTAAATCAGGGCCTAAAAATTTTTGATTTCTTTTACTGTGAATATCAATAGTCACAAATTGATTGACTCCGGCTTTTTTAAATAAACCTGCGATTAATTTGGCAGCAATTGGTGAGCCTGGCTGGTCAATTTTATCCTGGCGGGCATAGCTAAAATAAGGAATTATGGCCGTGATTTTTTTAGCGCCATTTTCTTTAAGCGCATTAATTAAAATTAAAAATTCAATAAGATTATCATGGGGCAGATAAGTTGAGCCTAAAATATGCACAGTCTTTCCTCGAACCCTATTTTTTATTTGCAAATAAATTTCACCGTTGCTAAATAATTTTTTGTCATATTCACCTAAATTAAATTTAGTTTTTGGGTAAATTTTCTTGGCTAAATTTTTTGTGTTAGGTAATGAAAATAAATACATAATTTTGAGATTACACTTCAGATAATTTTAGCGTAAAATTATTTACCAAAATTTTTTGATTTGGCCATTAATTCAATAACTTTTTCATCAGGAGTTTGTTCAAAAGTTTCATAAAAAGCACCAACAGCACCAAAAAAGAATGGCGTATGCAGACAAATGACTTGATCAACCAATTCTTTTATTTTTTTTAATGAATCTTTAGCTGAAACCGGTACGGCAACAATTATTTTTTTAGGTTGTTTTTCTTTAACTGATTTAATGGCAGCTTGCATTGTTAAACCAGTCGCAATGCCGTCATCAACAATAATTACTGTTTTATTTTTTAAATTCAAGGCTGGGCGATCCGGGCGATAAGTTTTTAAACGACGTTCGGCTTCTTTTTTTTCTTCAGTAATTTTTTTATTCAAATATTCTTGACCAATATTAAGAGAATCAATGGCTGATTGATTAAAAATTCCTTCACCACTTTCAGTGATAGCGCCAATTGCATATTCTTCATGGCCAGGCGCACCAATTTTACGAGGTACGACTAAATCAAGGGGTAAGTTTAATTCTTTGGCAATTTCAAAAGCATTTACTACGCCACCGCGTGGCAAAGCAATAATAATTGTATCTTTTTGATTTTTAAATTCTTTTAATTCTTGAGCCAGTTTTTGTCCGGCTTCTTGGTGATTTTTAAAAGTCATATATTTTAATTATTAATTAATAATTACTGGAGTACCAATAGAAGTTAGATTATAAAACGGTTCCATATCTTCGTAACGGACATTAACACATCCTCCAGAAACTGTTTCCTGGCCAAATTTATCATGCCAGTAAGCACCGTGAATGTAATAACGTAAGCCATTAACAGTGGCAAAATGCATATTCCATTTGGTATTTGGTAGATTATTGTAATGTTTGATTGGATATTTGGCAATTATTTTAAATTCACCCAACGGCGTTGGTGTTGTTGGTTTGCCAGTAGAAACAGGAAAGGTGTCTACCAAAATATCATTAATAAAAAATTTTAAATTTAAATCGGTTGTACTAACCTCAATTCGTTTGTTTATTTGAGTCGCTTGAGAATCAGTCGGTGAATAATTGTTATAAATTTCAGTACTGTCTAAATAGCCATCATTATCAGTATCACGAAGCATTAAATTAGTGCCCAATTTTATTTCCCAGGCATCATTTAAGCCGTCATTATCAGTATCGGCTTCACGCATCTTGAGCTTTGCTTGTTTTGGTGAATAACCATTAGCGACTTCAAGCCCGTCATTATAGCCGTCTTTATCACTATCAGCATCATACCAAAAAGTTTGATAAATAGCTTTTTCCTGATAATTGCTTAAGCCATCCTTGTCATCGTCAAGATAAACATCAGGATTATAAGCCCAGGAAAAAGAAGCAATAAAAACTGTTATTAAAAAAACAATAATAAAAATTATAAAATAATATTTTTTGTGATCTTCAATTATTTCCATAATATTTATTGTTCAGAATATTTAAATTGATTAAGATAAATTTAGAGTTTGACTATGCTAGGGCTGAGGGCGAAGACCAGGTGAAACAAAGATAAATAATTATGTAAATCTGGTATTTGAGATTTTTTTTATCTGCAGAAAAAGAGCAGAATCTACTAAATTTATTTAGTGCTCTACCTTCAAGTTTTAACATCAAGGAAGGTTTAAATGGCTAAATACATGATTATGCATTAGGCCTAAAACTAGCATAGTCAAGTTTTATAAATTTTACTTATTTCCCTTATTTATATTAAGAGGGGGTTTTTTTATTATACCATTCTTTTGATTAATGTTATAATAAAAATATGAAATTAAGATATTTTTTCAATTTTAGTTTTTTGTTTGAGCTTTTTTTATTTGCCTTTACCATGTATTTATCAATTGGCGTTGCTTTGAGTTTGTTACAAAAAGCCCCTACTCAGACTTCGGCATCAGCCGAAGGCTTGTCAGCCTGGCAGTTTATAATCATGTTTATTGTGGCAACAGTTATTTTATTAGTAATTTTAAAATATTTTAAAAAACCTTGGCTGATACAAGGGTTATTTTATTTGGCAATTATTGAAGGACTTTTATTTTTTAGCCAGGCTTTTTTTGATTGGCCCAATTTTTTATATGTTGTGGCATTTCTTTTACTATCTTGGGCTTTTTATCGTAATATTTTTATTCATAATGTCATAATTGTGTTGGCCGTCAGTGCGATTGCCGTGATTTTTGGCTTAAATTTTATGCCTTCGGCTGTAATTTTAATTTTATTATTTTTGGCTATTTATGATTTTTGGGCGGTTTATAAAACAAAACACATGGTCAAAATGTTTAGTGGTATAGCTAAGGCTAAGGTCCATTTTTCTTTAATTATCCCGCAAAGTTTTAAATCTTTATTTAAGAAAACAAAAACAGTTAGTCCCTCAATTGAATTTATGTTTTTAGGTACTGGAGATTTAGCCTTACCAGCTATTTTGGTTGTTTCCAGTTTAAAAATTAGCCAATTAACTGCTTTATTGACTGCGCTAGGCGCAGTTTGCGGTTTTGTTTTTCTTTATATTTTATTTATTACTCAGAAAAAAAGAGCACCCATGCCAGGTTTACCGCCCATAATTTTGGGCACCTTGCTTGGATTTTTAGCTTATTTTTTAATAGTTTAGTTTATGGAGCAATATGAAAATTTGGAACATACGGCTGATTTAAAAATTCGCGCTTTTGGTAAAGATAAAAAAGAAGTATTTGTTAATATGGCTAAAGGTATGTTTGATAATATGATTGATAATGAAAGCTTATTAAAAGATCAGCCTATTAAAAGAGAAATTAGGATTGATTCTGTTGATTTGCAGTCGCTTTTGGTAGATTTTTTAAGCGAATTACTTTATTTAAGTGATACTAATGATGAAATTTATAATAAATTTGAATTAATTTTTAAGGACCTAGAACTTAAAGCCACGATTGCAGGATATAAAGTTGAAAAGATTAAATTAGATATTAAAGCCGTGACTTATAATGATTTAGTTATTAAAGAGAAAGATAACCAATGGATTGCTGAAGTTGTTTTTGATATTTAAAAATTAATAATTAAATTATGGCTAATAAAGATAATTTAAACAAAATTTTAGATTATCTTTATGAAATCCCCAAGGATTATCGTAAAGATATGAATGTGCCGGTGCGCGTTTATACTAATGAAAAAATGTTCGATTTAATTACTGAAGACCGTTCATTGGAGCAGGCTGTTAATGTGGCGACTTTACCAGGTATTTTAAAGTATTCATTAGCTATGCCTGATATTCATCAAGGCTATGGTTTTCCGATTGGCGGAGTTGCCGCGCTTAAATGGGATGGGGGAGTTATTTCACCAGGCGGCGTCGGTTATGATATTAATTGCGGTGTTAGATTTTTAACCAGTCAGATTACCAAATCAGAATTAGAACCCAAATTTGAAAAATTAATCAACGCTTTATACGAAACAGTGCCGAGCGGCTTGGGTAAAAGCGGCAAATTATCAGTCAATCAAAAAGAATTGAACCAAGTTTTAAGTGAAGGTATTGATTGGGCAATAAAAAAGGGTATTGCTTCTGAAAAAGATAAAGAGCATTGTGAAGAAAACGGTTGTCTTAAATCAGCTGATCCTGATAAGGTGTCTGAGCAAGCTAAAAAAAGAGGTCATGATCAAATTGGCACATTGGGTTCTGGTAACCATTTTTTAGAAGTTCAGTATGTAGCCAAAATTTTTAATAAAGAAATTGCTGAAGTTTTTGGGCTTTTTGAAGATCAAATTGTTGTCATGATTCATACTGGTTCTAGAGGATTTGGCCATCAGGTTTGTACTGATTATATTAAAAAATTAAATAAAAAGATAAAAGAATGGGATTTGGATTTACCTGATCGCGAATTGATTTACGCTCCATTAAATTCTCAAGAAGGTAAGGATTATTTTACAGCAATGAACGCAGCTGCTAATTTTGCTTGGAATAATCGTCAATATCTTACATATTTAACCAGGCAAGTTTTTGAAGAAGAATTAGGTAGTGATTTTAAAGATAAATCAGATTTACAGTTAGTTTATGATGTAGCGCATAATATGGCCAAAAAGGAAAAATATAAGATTGAAGATCAAGAAGTTGAAATTTGTTTGCATCGCAAAGGGGCAACGCGGGGATTTGGTCCAAATAATCCGCACATACCAAAAGATTATAAAAAAGTGGGACAGCCTATTCTTATACCAGGCAGCATGGGAACTTCATCTTTTATTTTAGCTGGAACTAAACAGGCCGAAGAGGAAACTTTTGGTTCGGTTTGTCATGGAGCTGGTCGTAGAATGTCTCGTTCGTCAGCCAAAAAACAAGTTTCTGGTAAACAAATTAAAGAAGAATTAGCTAAACGGGGTATTTTGATCCGTTGCCCGTCATTGTCAGATATAGCTGAAGAAGCGCCATTGGCTTATAAAGATATTGATAATGTAGTTGAAATAGTGGTTCAGGCTGGTTTAGCTCAAAAAGTCGCTCAAATGTATCCCTTAGGCGTTGTTAAAGGTTAATTTTTACGATATAATTTTAATATACCCCTATTTGTTTAATTGGGATAAGTTTAATTTGTAATTATATATGAAGTTTGTCCCATTACATATTCATAGCCATTACAGTTTGCTTGACGGCATGGCTAAAATTGATGATTTGATTGATAAAGCTAAGGCAGATGGTATGCCGGCTATGGCTTTAACTGACCATGGTTCAATGTATGGTATTATTGAGTTTTATCAAAAGGCGAAAAAAGCTGGGATAAAGCCTATTTTGGGTGTGGAAACTTATATGGCGCCTTATGGTATTTTAAATAAGCGAGCCAATATTGATGAAGAAAATTATCATTTAGTGCTTTTAGCTAAAAATAATACTGGTTATCAAAATTTATTAAAACTTGTTTCAAAAGCTTATTTGGATGGTTTTTATTATAAGCCTAGGATAGATTTTGAAATATTGGAAAGATATCATGAAGGTTTGATCGCTTTGTCAGCTTGTTTAAAAGGAGAAATACCAAATGCCATTTTAACTTATAAAGACGATAAAAAAACAGAAACTGTTTTGCAAAAATATTTAGATATTTTTGGCAAAGATAATTTTTATTTGGAAATACAACATCATCCTAATGAACCCAAACAGGCTATCGCTAATGAAAAATTAGTTAAATTAGCCAAAAAGTATAATTTAGGCTTGGTCGCAACGAATGATACCCATTATCTTAATACTGAAGATGCCAAGGCTCAGGATATCTTATTATGCATTCAGACTAATCGAAAAATAGCAGAGACCAACCGCATGACAATGATGCATGATGATTTTTCATTACGTTCAACAAAACAAATGATTAAAGATTTCAAAGATTATCCCGAAGCAATTAGTAATACTGAAAAAATAGCTGAATTATGTAATGTTGAATTGGAGTTTGGTAAAAATATTTTGCCGGATTTTGAGGTGCCAGCAGGTCAAACAGACGATCAATATCTAAAAAAGATTTGTTATCAGGGATTGGTTGAACGTTATGGTGGTGAATTAAAATCTGATTTTAACTGGCAAGTTGATGAAAATAAAATATTAACTAAATCATTAAGCCAAGAATTTAAGAAAAAAGACATCTTGGATCGTTTGGAATACGAGCTATCAGTTATCGCCAAAACTGGTTTTGCCTCGTATTTTTTAATTGTGGCAGATTTTATTATTTGGGCTAAGGAAAACGGGATTGTAGTCGGTCCAGGCAGAGGTTCGGCTGCCGGTTCTTTGGTTGCGTATTTAACAAAAATTACCAATATCGGACCTTTGGCTTATGATTTAATTTTTGAAAGATTTTTGAACCCCGATCGTATTTCCATGCCTGATATTGATACTGATTTTGCCGATGTTCGTCGTGAAGACGTGATTCATTATGTTGAGGAAAAATATGGGAAAAGACATGTTTCTCAGATAATTACTTTTGGGACTATGGCTGCTCGTGCAGCAGTTCGTGATGTCGGCCGTGCTTTGGATGTGGCGTACGGATATTGTGATAAAATTGCCAAAATGATTCCCATGAATATGAAATTGGATGATGCTTTAGAAAAAGTAGCGGAATTAAAAGAAGAATATAAAAATAATCAAGAATGCAAAGAAATTATTGATAATGCCATTAAATTAGAAGGTGTTTGCCGTCACGCTTCAACTCATGCTTGTGGCGTTTTGATTACACCGGCTTCGTTAACAAATTTTGTGCCTTTACAATATTCTTCAAGCGGAGATAATGCTATTGTTTCTCAATATTCTTTACATCCCGTTGAAGATTTAGGTATTTTAAAGATGGATTTTCTCGGTTTACGCAATTTAACTATTATTGAAAATACTTTAGAAAATATTGAAAAAATTCATGAGAAAAAAATTAATATTGATTATTTGGAGTTAGAAGATAAAAAAACTTATCAACTTTTACAAAAAGGAGAAACAACCGGTGTCTTCCAGTTGGAATCAGGTGGCATGAAAAGATATTTAAAATTATTAAAACCAAATGAATTTGAAGATATTATTGCTATGGTTGCCTTGTATCGTCCAGGGCCCATGGAATTAATCCCTCAATATATTAGTAATAAACATGGCAAAACTAACCCCAGTTATTTACATGAAAAATTAGAACCAATTTTATCCAAAACCAGTGGGATCGCTATTTATCAGGAACAATTAATGGAGATTGCCCGTTCTTTGGCTGGGTTTACTTTGGCTGAGGCCGATGTTTTGAGAAAAGCGGTTGGTAAAAAAATTAAGAAATTATTAATTGAACAAAAAAATAAATTTATTGATGGTTGTTTAAAAAACAATATTGATAAAAAAACTGCTAAACAAGTTTTTGCTTTTATTGAGCCTTTTGCAGGATATGGTTTTAATCGTTCTCATGCCGCTTGTTATGCTTTAATTGCTTATCAGACAGCTTATTTAAAAGCCAATTATCCAGTAGAATTTATGGCCGCCTTATTAACTTCTGACCTGGACAATATTGAAAGGGTGGCGTTGGAAGTAAATGAATGCCGCGCAATGGGCATAGAAGTTTTGCCGCCTGATATCAATGAAAGTTACACTCGTTTTACTGTTGTAGCTGAGAGTTTAAAGCAGGGTAAACCACGTATTCGATTCGGTTTATCAGCCATAAAAAATGTCGGTTTAAATTTAACTAAAGCGATTATTCATGAAAGAAAGGCCAACGGCCGGTTTGAAAGCTTGGAAGATTTTTTATCAAGAATTAATGATAAAGATTTAAATAAAAAATCACTGGAAAGTTTAATTAAAAGTGGTGCACTGGATCAATTCGGAGACCGTTATGAAATGTTAATGAATATGGATAAATTATTAAATTTTATAAAAATTATTAATTCCCAGGAAAATAGTTGCCAAGATAGTCTATTTGCTTTGACTGAAGAGACTGTTAAATATAATTTACAATTAGAAAAATTTGAGCCAGTTAATAAAAAGGACGCGTTAGCTTGGGAAAAAGAATTATTAGGTCTTTACATTTCTGATCATCCCTTCAGCGATTATCAGGAAGAATTAAAGGATTATGTTTTTACAACTCATAGTATTAAAAAAGGTTTAGGCATAGGCAATATTAGAATAGCTGGTGTTATTAATAATATTAAAAAAGTAATTACTCAAAAAGGCGACATGATGCTTTTTGTTAATATTGAAGATACTTATGACAGTTTGGAAATAATTGTTTTTCCCAGTGTTTATACTCAAACAAAAGAAAATTGGGCGGAAGATAATGTGGTTATTGTTAGTGGTACGGTTTCCCAAAAAGATGGGGAATGTAAGGTTATTTGTAATGAAGTCAAAATTTTGAGTTTAGAAATATTATCAGAATTAAAAAGTAAATTAAAGAAAGTTAATACGCAAATACAAAATCAAGGTAAAAATTTTTTTATATTTTTTAAAAAAGTTATTACAGCTGAAACAATTTCAAAATTAAACAATCTTTTAAGTAAAACATCGGGGCAAAATAAGGTTTATTTAGCTGTACCGATCAATAATGAACGGTTCAAGAAAATCGAAACCAGTTTTTGTGCTGATTTTGAAGATCCTGTTTTACAAAAAGAATTAAATAGTTTGAGCGAAGTGCGTTTTGTTAAATTGATTTAAAAACTTCAATAAATAAATAAAATTTGTTATAATAAAATTAACTTAATTAAATAAAAATAAAATTATGCCTAGACGCAAAAGTTCAATTAATCCACCGCTTAATATTTATAAAAAAATAGCAATTAGTTTTATTATTCTAACTTTAATTTTAATTGCCGTGATTTTTTATTTTACTTTAAGTTACGCGTATATTACTGTTTATCCTAAAGCCCAAGAAATTCAAACTGATTTTAATTTTGTGATTGTCGAGGATCCGGAATTGGTTGATGCCAAAGAGGGAATTTTTTTGGGTCAAATAGTCAATGAAACTTTAACAGGAGAAAAAACTTTTGAAACTACTGGAACTAAGCAAGTTTTTGAGGATGTGGTGGGGCAAGTGAGGATTTATAATGATTTATCGCGTGACCAAGTTTTAGTGGCTACTACTCGTTTATTAACTCCTGAAGACGTATTATTTAGATTACAAAATAGAGTTAATGTGCCAGCTGGTGGCAGTATAGTAACAGAAGTTTACCCTGATGATCCTAACCAGCCCTTGGCTACAGCGGATACTGAATTTGCTATTCCTGGTTTAAGTCAAACATTGCAAGAATTTGTTTATGCTGAAGCGGAAAATGATTTTGTCGCGGAAGGAGTTACAGTTAAGGCTATTTCACAAGAAGAAATTGATCAGGCAATAGAGGATTTTACTGGGGAATTATCCCGCCAAATTTTCAAAGAAGAAAATGTTGATAAAACTAAAATTTTAACAAAAGAAATTGTTGAGCAAGAATTGTCAAATCAAGTGGGTGAAGAAATTGATGAATATACAATAAATTTAACACTCAGGGTTGTTGGAGTAATGTTTGATGAGCAACCAGTCCAAAATTTTGCTCAAAAAACGTTGGAAAGTTTGGTGCCGTTAGATAAAGATTTGGTTGTTACCAATAAAGATAGTTTGATTTATGAAATTGAAAAATATGATTTGGAAAATCAATTAGTGCAAGTTAGTAGTACAATAAAAGGTGTTACTATAATAAGTGAAGACAGTGAGATATTGGCATCTGATAAATTAATCAAACTAAAACCGGCTGAAATCAGAGCCTATTTAGAAAATTTTGAAGGTATTGAAAGTGTTGATATTGGTTTTTTCCCGAGTTGGATAAAAAAAGTACCATATTTTCAGGATCATATAATAATCAAGATCGCTCAATAGTATTTGACATTAATAATAATATATTTTATTATTTAATTATCTCTAAAAGTGATTGAAACAGCTACCAACTGTTTAACCATTTTTAATGGTTCAAGTCAGCCGTAAGGTGCTTGCTAAGTTTTGCCGAGATAATAATTAAGGTGTCTTTCGGATATTTTTTTCGAAAGGAACTTGGGTGGAAACGCCTATAAAAATGGGTCCCAAGACGATAAATTTATTTATTTGTCTGATTGGGGCCCATTTTTAAATAATTAATTTAAATAATTAATAAGTTTAATTATATGAAAAAAGAAAAAAACGAATCAAAATTGGATGTTATGAGACATTCAGCAGCTCATGTTATGGCAGCTGCTGTTAAACAACTTTATGGCGATCAAGTTAAATTTGCGATTGGTCCGACAATAGAAGACGGGTTTTATTATGATTTTGATTTAGGTAAACAAACTATTTCTGAAGATGATTTGCCGAAAATCGAAAAAAAAATGAAACATATTATAAAGCAAAATTTAAATTTTATTCAAGAAGATGTAACGATTAATGAAGCTTTAACAAAAATGAAAGACCAGCCATATAAACTGGAATTAATTAAAGAATTAGGCACAGAAAAAGACAAGAAAACTGTAACTTTTTATAAGTTAGGTGATATTTTTGAAGATTTATGTTCTGGTCCGCATGTTGAATCAACCAATAAAATCGGACCTTTTAAATTAATGAAAGTGGCAGGCGCTTACTGGCGTGGTGATGAAAACAATAAAATGCTACAGAGAATTTATGGGACGGCCTTTCAGTCAAAAGAAGAACTTGAGGAATATTTGAATTTGCTTAAAGCCGCAGCTGAAAGAGATCATCGCAAAATAGGTAAAGAGTTGGATTTATTTGTTTTTTCAGATTTAGTTGGCCCAGGCTTGCCTTTGTTTACTCCAAGGGGCGTTGCTATTATTGATGAATTAAAAAAATATATTGAAGAGGTTTGTCATTCTTATGGTTTTAAAAAAGTAATGACTCCTCATTTAGCTAAGTTGGATTTATATAAAATTTCCGGTCATGCTGATAAATTTGCGGATGAATTATTTCATGTTACTTCCAAAAGCGGACATGATTTTGTTTTAAAACCAGTTCAATGCCCGCATCAAACTCAGATTTATGCTTCTAAAATCCGTTCTTATAGGGATTTACCTGTAAGATATATGGAATCTGAAAAACAATATAGGGCTGAAAAAGCTGGTGAAATAGGTGGTTTAGGCAGAGTTTATGCTATTACAGTAGAAGACGGCCATTCTTTTTGCCGAGTAGATCAGGTAAAAGAAGAAGTTAAAAACATGATAAATATTATAAAAGATTTTTATGACGTTTTGGGTTTATGGGGAAGTCATTGGGTCTCATTATCAGTTAGAGATTATAGTGATTTTAGTAAATATATTGGCATTGAAGAAGATTGGGATAAATGTGAACAAATGCTTCAAGAAGTTTCTGATGAAATGGGTTTGGATGCCAAGAAAATAGAAGGTGAAGCAGCTTTATATGGCCCCAAATTGGATTTCATGTTTAAAGATGCTATTGGTAAAGAAATACAAATTCCAACGGTTCAGGTTGATTTTGCTACTCCCCAAAGATTTGAACTGGCTTTTACTAATGAAAAAGGGGAGAATATTAATCCAGTTATGGTTCATCGGGCTATTTTGGGTTCCTATGAAAGGTTTTTGGTTTTATTAATAGAACATTTTGCCGGTATTTTCCCTTTATGGTTAAGTCCTGTACAGGTTAAATTATTACCGGTTTCAGATAAATTTTTAGATTATACAAAAGAAGTTCAGGCTAAATTAGACAAAGAAAATATTAGGGTAGAATTGGATGATTCTTCAGAAACTTTAGGTAAAAAGATTCGTAAAGGTGAGCAAGAAAAAATACCTTATTTATTGATAATTGGTGAAAAAGAAGTTAAAGATAATAAGGTCGCGGTTAGGCAAAGAAGCAAGGGAGATTTAGGGGGCAAGCAAGTGGATGATTTTATTAATGAAATTAAACAAGAAATTGAGGATAAAATTATTGATTAATTTGAGTAAATGAAATACTTCATTAAAATATACGGTTGTCAGATGAATAAAAGTGATGCTGAGCGAGTAGCATCACTTTTGCAGTCAATCGGGTATAAAGCAACAAAAACAATAGATCAGGCTGATTTAATAATTTTAGTTACTTGTTCGGTTCGTCAGTCAGCTGAAGATCGGGTTTATGGGTTAATGCGCCAGATAAAAAAACTCAAAGCTCATAACCCACAGCTTAAAATTGTATTAACTGGTTGCATGGCTTTGCGTAAAGAATCAATTAAACGCTTAAAAGATATTGATGTTTTTTTGAATATAAAAGATTTGCCAGGGTTGCCCAAACTATTGAATAAAAAAAGTGAGCAGGATAAAATTGAAACTTATTTTTCAATTAAGCCTCAATATGAATCAAGTTTTACAGCTTATGTGCCGATTATGACAGGCTGTAATAATTATTGTTCTTATTGTGTAGTGCCTTATGTGCGTGGCAGGGAAGAGTCCAGGTCACCACAGGAAATTATTTCTGAAGTTAAAGGTTTAATAAAAAATGGCTATAAGGAAATTTTTTTACTAGGCCAAAATGTTAATTCCTATAGCCCTAAGCTCAAAATTCAAAGTTCAGAATCAATTAAAGATTTTCCTGACTTATTAGAACAAATAGCCAAATTGACAGGTAAATTTTGGATCAGATTTTTAACCAGTCATCCCAAGGATCTTTCAGATAAGCTGATAAAAGTTATTACTAAATACGATAAAATAACCGAGTATATAAATTTACCGATTCAGTCCGGTGATGATCAGATTTTAAAAAAAATGAACAGGGGATACACTGTTGCTCATTATAAAAATTTGATTAAAAAAATCAGGCAACAAATTCCCAATGCAGCTATTTCAACTGATATTATCGTCGGTTTCCCAGGCGAAACCAAAGAGCAATTTAAAAATACGTGTAAGTTATTTGAGGAGATTAAATTTGATATGGCTTATATTAATCAATATTCACCACGGCAGGAAACAGTCGCAGCTAGATTAAAGGATAATGTCAGTAAGGCTGAAAAAAAACGTCGTGATAAAGTTTTGACTGTTATTTTATCTAAAACAGCCTTAGCTAATAATCAGAAATTAGTAGGAGAGACCTTAGAAGTTTTAGTTGATGCTAAAAAGAGCGAATATTGGCTAGGCAAGACCCGAACATTTAAAGTAGTAAAATTTAAATCAAATAAAGATTTATTAGGTAAATTTGTTAAAATAAAAATAGCCCGAGCTGAAAGCTTCGGGCTATGGGGAAATTTAGTTTAAGCGTTGTTGTTTTGAGTTATCTATGGCGTCTCGGCATTATTCAGAAATTGTCCTCCCCAAACGCCATAAAGGCTTTGATACATCTTGTTCAGTAAGAGTAGATAAAGAGCAATTGGAATTTTGCTCAAAAACGGCTCCTTTTTCGTGGTTAGATTAGAAATCAAATCCCCCAAGGCGCCCACACCAAAGGCGATGAAAAAGTAGCCCCAAGTCAGCGTGATAATGACAGCGAAAATCGCTAACCGAAAGTACTTTTTGCAGTGGGTCGCGAAATTAAGCCACATTACTATTGTGAAAAAAATACCAATGCCCAAATAAATACCAATTCCTAAGTAAATCATCTCGTCCTCCTTGTTTTTTAAAAGGTATTTTGCCTTTTGATTCTTAATTATAAAATAAAACGAATTTTAATATATGTCAATATGTCAAATAATAAAACCAGTCCGAGCTCTGTGCTTCGGACTGGTAGGGGAAATTAGTTTAAGCTGGATTTTTGATTAGATTATCTCGTATTGACTAATACGGTATTAGTATAATTACGCAACAGATAAGCGTTGTATATATTATACATATGAGGCCAATGTAAGCTGCGATGATTGGTAGCCAGAGAATTGCCATTATTTCATATGAAATAATTCTCCAGAACCTGCTTTTGATTGGGTTGTCTTTCTGCAATAATTTGATGCCACTCATTGCTAGGTAATGCCCGAATAACAGATAAAATAAACATAACCCAAAAGTGATTTTCATCTTCCCTCCTATTTGGATACGATTATTATAAATAAATTAATATATATATTTCCTTATGTCAATAAAATTATCAAAACTCTTAGTTGTTGTTGGTCCCACTTCTAGTGGTAAAACCAGTTTGTCTATTAAACTGGCCAAAGATTTTAATGGCGAAGTCATATCAGCTGATTCGCGTCAAGTTTATAAAGGTATGGATATTGGTACAGGTAAAATAACTAAAAAAGAAATGCAGGGAATTAAGCATTATCTTTTGGACGTAGTTTCACCTAAAACTGATTATAATGTCAATAAGTTTGTCCAAGATGCCAGTAAAGCTATCAAACAAATTAATAAAAAAAATAAACTGCCGATTATTTGCGGAGGTACTATGTTTTGGGTTGATGCTTTGCTTTATGGTTTACCTGAAACAACCAAGCCTGATTCTCAGTTACGTAAAAAATTAGATCAATTAAACACTAAACAACTTTTTAATAAGCTTAAAAAATTAGATCCGCAACGAGCAGCTAATATTGATGCTTATAATAAAAGACGTCTAATCCGGGCATTAGAGATTATTATAAAGACTGGCCAGCCAGTACCTCAATATATTAAAAAAAAGCAATATGATGTTTTGAAAATAGGTGTTAAACGGAGTAAAGATGAATTAAAAGAACGAATGCACGATCGTTTATTGGCCAGAATACGACAGGGGATGATAGCTGAAGTTAAGAGGTTGCATGAACAAGGTGTAGCCTGGCAAAGGTTGGAGTATTTTGGACTTGAATATCGTTGGATTACCCGCTATTTAAGAGGTTTAATAACTAAAGACGAAATGTTGGAGCGACTTGAGCTGGAGATTAATCATTATGCCAAGAGACAAATGACCTGGTTTAAAAAAGATAATGAAATTATTTGGGAAAACGATTATAATAAAATAAAAAAGAAAGTTATTCAGTGGTTAAAATAAAAACAGCCTTTTAATAGGCTGTTTTTAGTATGTTATGCTGCTAGATTATATTTTTCTAGTTCTTGATCTACGTCTTGTAGTTTTTTATCTATCATAATTAATCGGGAATAACGTTTTTTACCGCCTGGTAAAATATCAGGCTGCAAAGCGCCACTTTTATACCTTTTTTTAACAGTTTCTTTTTGCTGTAAAAGTCGATCTTTTTGAAAATCTAGTAATTTCTTTTTAGCTTCCAAAAAATTAGGCAGTTGATATAAAAGTTGCATTTTTTCTGCTTCTGTTAACTCGGTTTTTTTAAATTCTGCTTCTATGGCTTTATCCATTTCTTGGATTTGTTTTTCTTGCTGTCCCGTTATTTCTGAAGCATCAAGCTCACCCAATTTTGACATGAATTCTTGATCTTTGGAGACCAGACGCGCTCTTACTTCACCTAATTTTTTTAACCTTTCTTGTCTTTCTTCAGCATCTTTTCTTGTTTCTATTTTTTTTCTTAATTTAGCAATACGATCAGCTGTCCAGCCCTCAGCTTTCTCAGGCTCAACTCCGACTGCGGTCAAATCTTTTTGTAATTCTTCGGTTGCCTTTGTTGTTTCGGCTGTTAATTCTTCGGCCTTTTTTTGCTTAGAGCTATCAACCGGTATTTTTTTCTTTAATGTTTCTAAATCGGTTAAAACTTGAAACCCTTTATTAACTGCTTGGCCAGCTTGTTCGGCTATCCATTCATCAAATTCCTCCGGACTTTTATTTAAAAGATCAGGCGGCATTGTTATTTTTGTTTCAGCGGTTTTTTGTTCCCAGCGTGGTTCTGGCATATTTTTATTATTAATAATTATATTTTTTTAAAATATTATTTTTTTGTTTCTCAATTTTATTAATTTTTTTAAAATAATTATTAAGGATTTTGATTACTTGTTTTGACTTTTTTTCTCGCTTAGTTTTAGTTGATCCTGCTCAGTTTGTAAGTTGGCTTCTAGTTTTTTTTTATCAGCTTCAATTTTATTAATTTTCCTATAAAATTCATTAAAAATATCAATAATTTTTTTTCGTTTATTTTGGTCGGACATGTTATTTTAATTTCTTTTTTAATAGATCCAAGACAATTTCCGGGTTAGCCTTGCCTTTTGATTGAGCCATGACTTTACCAACCAAGGCCTGTAAAGCTTTTTCTTTGCCGTTTTCATAGTCTTGTACTGGTTGAGCGTTATCTTTGATTACTTTTTCTATTATTTTTTCCAATTCGCCGGTATCGGAAATTTGTCCCAGATTTTTGTCTTTAATTAAATGTGAAGGATCAGCGCCTGTTTTAACCATTTCTACGAGCATTTTATTGGCTGTGGTGGTATTTATTTTTTTAACAAATAATAAAGTAATCAGTTCGGCCATATTTTCAGGTGTCATTTTAATATTTTTTATTTTCAAATCTTCAGTTTCAAGTATTGGCAAAAGATAATTAATCAACCAATTACTGGTTAATTTAACTAATTGGGGTTTGTTTTTTTCCCAAAAATCTTTTTTATTAATTGCTTTTTCTATAATATTATCAAGCCAATTCTCCAGTTCGGAAAAAACCTGTTCAGTAAAATCAGCACGATATTTTTCTTCGGTTAAAATTTTAACATCATCATAGTTCAAGTCATATTCAGCCATAAATCTTTTTCTTTTGGTATCGGGCAGTTCTGGTAATTCTGATTTTAAGCAGTCAATATCGATAGCGATTTGGCCCTTATCACATTTTTTATCCGGTGCAATTAGAAAATGAATCGGAGGTATATCTGGTTCAGGAAAATAACGATAATCATTGGCTTCTTCTTTTGATCTTTGTTCTTCGGTAATCCCTTTATTATCTTTCCAGCCTCGAGTAGTTTGCTCTTGAGGCGGGTTGCCTTCCAGCCAAAGTTTTGTCTGACGTGAAATCTCATACTCCAAAGCCTTTTCAACCATTTTAAAAGAATTAAGATTTTTTATTTCAGTTTTAGGATAATATTTGTTTTCTTTTGGTGGTTTTAGGGATATATTGGCATCACAGCGCAGGTGACCTTTTTCCATATCAGCATTGGAAATTCCCAGATAGCGCATGATTTGGCGTAATTCTTGCAAAAATAATTTGGCTTGAGCCGAATTTTTTATATCAGGCTCGGTAACGATTTCCATTAAAGGCGTGCCGCCACGGTTAAAATCTATTAGACTATATTTTTTAGTATTATCATGTTGTAATTTAGCGGCGTCTTCTTCTAAATGTAGCCTATTAATGCGTATTTTTTCTTCTTCATTAGTTTCGGGATTTAAAATATATAAATGGCCATTACCGCCAATTGGCTGATCCAATTGTGATATTTGATAAGCCTTGGGTAGGTCAGGGTAATAATAATGTTTACGATCAAATTTGGAATATTGAGCAATTTTACAATTTAAAGCTAAAGAAGTTAAAGCTGACCAGCTAATAGCCTGCTTATTGGCAACAGGTAAAACACCGGGATGACCCAAACAGACGGGACAAATACAAGAATTAGGAGGTTTATTTTCACCATGGTTATCACAAGCACAAAACATTTTTGTCTTGGTTTTTAATTGAACATGAATTTCTAGGCCGATAATTGTTTGTAATTCCATATTTAATTTTTTATTTTTTCTAATGATTATAAATTTTTAGGCTGATTTTTT
The DNA here is from genome assembly GCA_014729025.1 of Candidatus Buchananbacteria bacterium. Taxonomy (GTDB): domain Bacteria; phylum Patescibacteriota; class Patescibacteriia; order CAIXNZ01; family CAIXNZ01; genus WJKP01. The sequence goes on along the minus strand of WJKP01000031.1, from coordinate 21,855 downwards.
ATTCTGTCTTGATTTAACTTGTTTTAAGTTGTTATATAGGATTATGACAAAAGCAATAAATAAAGGACTTAAAAAAGAAAAAATAACAGTAGTTAAGCCATTAAGTATCAGGTTGGCTGAGGAATTCGGTGTGGCTAAATCAACTTCGCCACCGGTCATTGCATAAGTTAAGCCAATAATTATAATCATAACAATTAAATAAACGAATAAAGGCGGTAATAATAAACGCCAAAAAGTTTTTCCCCAATAACCTCTGACAAGTTCGCGGCTGTTTTTAAGCGCTAGCCAGCCTTTATTGTTTTTATTTTCAAGAACATTAATATATGGAGCAAAAGCAAACCAGACAGAAAAAATAATAAAAGGAATAATTAAAAGAAAAAGCCCTAGTATTGTAGCCAAGCCCGTTAAAAAGCTAACCCATAAATAAGAAGGTATTTTTTGAAAAGCAATATTATAAAGATTTTTAATGTCAAATTTTTCTTTATTATGGGTTTTATTGATTAATTCTATTAAAAATACTGAGATCCAAAGACTGATAAATATACTGATAGTCAAAATAAAGATAAATAAAATTAAATTAAAATAGTTATAATACTCAAGAATAGTAATAATAATCGGCAAAATTAACATTAGGGCGATCGGCAATAAAAAATTTTGCAAATTGGCAATATAAAGCTCCCAGCCTTGCTTAATTATTTCTGAAATAGAGACTAGCTCGTTTTTCATAAAAGATATTAATTTTAATAATTATTCTAAATAACTGATTTTATTTTTAACTATTTGTAGTATTTCTTTTTGGACATCTTCTTTGCTTTGATTGGCATTAATAGTTTCCCAGCCAAAATCTTTAGCAATGTTTTCAAAAATCATTTTAGTCTTTTTTAATAAAGCGGGATCAGTTTCATGAAGATTATTTTTATCCAGATTTTCTGGGAATGGTTCTCCTTTAAATAAAATACCCAGATCTTCATTTAGTAAATGGGAATTCATTGTGTAAAGTAAATTTTTATTTACACCAGTGGCCATCCCCCAGGCAATTCCAGTGCCGGTATAATCTTCAGCTACTACCCAAATACCCTGATCAAGTTTTTCTTTTAAAGTAGGTTCATATTGCGTTCGGTTTAAAATTTGTACGAACTGAAACTCTCTAGGGGTAAGATCATGAGGATTGCCTTGTTTTAAATAATTATAAATTTCCGGACCTGATGGTTGTAATTTATAAACAGGATATTTTATATATTCAGCCTTTTTGCTTAATTGAATAATCAAATTTTCAACCAATAATTTGGCTTGAGTTGTTTTGCCAAGATTATTGACACCATAAAGTACAATAAATTTACCTTTTGAGGGTTGATTAATCATATGATAATTTTATTTGTTAATTAATAATATTTTAACAAAATTAGCTGATTTTAGCCAGTTGAGCCAAAACCGCCACGTGATTTTTTATTTATTTTATCTATCTCTTGCCAATTAGCTTTATTTATTTTAACAAAAGTAGCTTGGCCAATTCTTTGTCCTTTTTTTATATTAACAGATTTATCAATAAAATTCATAACTTGGACTTTAATTTCATCTTCAGACCCGCAATAATCTTGATCAATAATGCCAATACCATGAGGTTTTAATAACCCTAATTTTTGGGGATTAGAACTGCGGGAAGCAATTAATAACATATAATTTCTCGGGGTCTGAATGATTAAATTGGTTGGGATCAATGCTATTTCTTGAGGTTTTATTTCCAAATTAATTCTGGAATATAAATCAAAAGCTACTGAACCTTTGGTTTGGTATTCTGGTAATGGTAAAGATTTGTCTATTCTGGTTATTTTAACTTTCATTTTTATTAAAATTTAATGGTTGATCTTGGATATAATTCAATTTTTGCTTAATGGCAATTTCAGCTTTTTGTAATTCTGTGCCCAGATCAAAAGCATGTGAAACTAAAGAAACAACATCAGCCAAGATTAATTGATTGTACATCTCCATGGCGGCTTTTTCTGCTAATCCGTCTTGACGGAATTCCTGCAATGTTTTGCCATTAGGGGAAACATGTTTAGCAATTATTTTTTGATTATCAATGGAAATAACTAAATAACCTCTAGGATCTGATGTGCAATCCAACTGTTGACCATATTTACTTATCATTTCCTGAGCAATTTGCCAATTATTATCATAAATATGTGCGCAATTTGAATAAACAGTTAAATTGCCCAATGGCCAGTTTAATTTATCGCCAATATGTTTTTGTAAAGTTCGCAAAGCAAAAATATTCAATAACCAGCCACTAAAAATATCATGAGAACGAAAATAAGCAGTTAAATCCAGCTTATCGTTAACATTAGTGGCTTGCAAAAAACACATACACGGTGAACTTTTGGCTGTATGATCCTGAATCCCAAAAATAACTGCGCAGGCTGCCCGGTCAGTAGGGTATCGTGATAAATAGTCAATAATAACGTCTTCAGCCTGATTATATTTATAATTTTGCCCTTCAATTTTAGGAAAATTCCAGAGTCTTTCACCATAAGTATAGTCAGCAGTTCCTTTGTCTCCAGTCATGATTTTAGGAATGTAATCTTTGATATCTTTTTCTGTGATCTGGAAATAATCAAATATTTTAAAATTATCAGGATTTTCATTAGTAATAACAGCCGCAATATTAAATAGCTCTTTACAATTATTGCCATGAAAGGATTCTCTGATTGTTCCGAATTTCATGATTTTTTTTATAATCTCCAGCCAGGCTTCACCTGCATATTTTTTGCGTATTTTAAAAACAGATTGATCAGTCGGCATAACACCGTCAAATTCTATTTTAGCTTCAGGAAAAATTTGTGGGGTAGCCCAGTCAGTATTTTGTGGTTGATAATTTTCTACGGTCCTGTTTATTTGAGTCGGCTCATAAATATTGATTAAATTTTCATATTTTACATTTTTTCTAAAAAGCTCAATAGCTTGCAGTGGAATTTCTTTATGAATTTGACAATTTTCAGTTTCTAAAATCTGATTATCCTGATTTACGCCTTTGTCAATTAAATTAATTAAAGCCTGGCCACTCCCGACTCTTTCCTCACCGCAAATGATTAATAAGCGAATTCTAGGATTAGCCAAAATATTACGAATAATATAATTAATACCTTCTTTGGAATAAAGCTGGCCAGCCAAAGCAAAACTATTTTTATCAATATAATCAATTATTTGATTAACAGGTGTCCATAAACAAACAATACCGATTTCAGCTTCGGCATTGCCTATAATTAATTTATCTTTAAAATGAATCGGCCAATTTTGCATATTTTTTTAACCAATAGGGAAATTAACTGTTTTGGCTAATTTTGTTTTTGGTTTTAATTGTGGGACAATTAAGTGGAAATGCAAATGGGAAACTGTTGCACCCGTATAATCTTGTTTGCCAAAACGTAAAGTCAGCCCGCCGCCTTTAATTTTGTATTTATTAATTACCCAGCTAACTAAATATTTGACAGCCTGAAAATCTTTATCAGTTAAATCTGAGAAATTTTCCAGATGTTTTTCTGGAATAAAAATAAAATGATATGCCGTATCCTTGTATGGCCAGGAATTGGCTGTTGCCAGCCAACCATTGTATTTTTTTAAGATTGGTTTTTTATGGTATTTGAAATTTTCAGGACAAAACGGGCATTTGTCGGTTTTTTTAATTTTTTCCAAAGTATTTTTATAATCTTTGTTTTTGGCAAAACGTTTGACAATACCTGCTTTATTTTTAGTCATAATTATAAATCAATTTTAATTAATTTCACACCAGCACCTTTAAGCACTCGTTCGCCGTCAAAATTTGACCAGCCTTGATTGAAAAAGACCCTTCTAATGCCTGACTGAGCGATTACTTTAGCGCAACGGGGGCAAGGGAAGGCGGTTACATAAAGATCAGCGTCTTTGGTTGAGACACCGTCTTTGGCTGCCCGGGTAATAACATTTACTTCTGAATGAATAGCTGAGCAAAAATCCATTTTTTCACCTGGTTTAATATGATCCCTGATACAACCGATGCGATAACACTCGTCTTTATTGGGAAGCATTTCATTGCAGCCTTTGTATAATATTTTGCCGTCTTTAACCAGGATAGAAGCGATTTGGCGCCACCAGCAGCCTGATTCATTGGCAACTTTATAAGCTTCTTTCATGTAATTAATATCAGCTTTCGTATATTGGCTGGGATCGGCAGTTTCTTTTTCTTCGGTTTTAACATCTGCTGATTTATGATATAAAAAGCCTGATTCAATGATTAATTTGGGATAATCATTTAAGTATTCTCTGATTAAATTATCAGTAATTGGATCAGAAATAACAATAATATGGTCATCTGATTTTTTTAGTTTTTTTAATAACTCTTTGTCTAGAATCTCCACATTTTTTTTAAGCGCAGAGATTAAAGTGATAATTTGATCATTGTTAATTTTGCGTATATCTTTTTCCAAGTCGGTTAATTCTTTAACTAATTCATTATTTAAAATATAAATATCAGCATCGGGATATTTTTCAAGGATATCCAAATAGCCTTTATGTAAAATAGTAAATGTACCGATTATTTTCATTGTTTTTTTTCTTTAATAATGTTATTAATTTGAGCCAAATGACTTTTAAAAGTTTTTTCAATAATATCAGTCGTGGAAGTTTTTTCAGCTTGACGGGGTAATTCAATTAATTCATTAACATATTTTCTGATATTTTGTTTTTGTTCTTCGGGGTAACTTTCGTCAATACAAACATAAATATCAGGTTGAATTATTTTTAATAATTCATAATTCCAGGCACCTTTTTCGTCAACATCATCAATTAAAGTAATATAATCAACACAGTCCTGATATGACAGCATTTCCATGCGTTCATCTTGCGGTATAATTGGGCGATATTCATTTTTATAGCGTTTAATAGCTGCATCGGAATCAGTGCCGACAATTAATATATCTCCCTTATTTTTAGCATTAATTAAGTAGCGTAGATGGCCGATATGTAGCATATCCCAAGAGCCAATCGTGCAAACCACTTTTTGTTGTAAGGTTTTATGAGCTTCTACAAATTTTTTAAGCTCATCATAGTCTAGAAGAATTTTGGCTTTCATATAAATTTAGCTTATTACAATTAGTTTATAGGGCTTTTGCTATTCTATTTTAACAAAAGCTTCATAAAACTGCAAACAAAAAATACTGAATTTAATTTCAGTATTTTTGTTATTTTATTAGCTCATATCAGTTGGCCATTTTTCTCTGTCAACCATCATTTGATCGGCTATTCTTTTTGCTTCTTCTTTAGACTCAACATTTGCTTGGGAAGTCGGTAAAATATCAAGCCAATCTTCAATACTTTTTTGTGGATCATCAAATTCAGCTCTAACAACATAGGCATTATCTGGCTGTTTTTCTACGACTACCCAAACTTGAGTACCTTCGGCCCAAGAAACACTTGATTTTTCAGTCGTATAAACTGCTTGTTTTTGTTCTTGTGCTCTAGGCTTTTCAAAATCCATAAAATTTAATTTAATAATAAAATTATATATTTACATTATAACTAAATTTGGACTTGAATGCCAGGTCCCATTGAAGAAGAAATAACTATTTTTTTAATAAAAGTACCTTTGATCGAGTCTGGCTTAGATTTTTGTAAGGCGTCCATAAAAGCTTGAAAATTTTCAATTAGTTTTTTATCGTCAAAAGAGGCTTTCCCGATTGCTATATGAATATTACCTGTATCATCATTTTTAAAACTGACTTTACCTTTGGCTAAATCTTTAACCGTCTTTTTGATATTAGGTGTCACGGTCTCTGTTTTAGGATTAGGCATTAAGCCTTTGGGGCCTAGAATTTTAGCGATTTTTGCCAAATCTTTCATCATTTCCGGTACAGTAATTAAAACATCAAAATCTATTTTTTTAGTTTTAGCTATTTTATCAATTAATTCTTCGCCACCGATAATATCAGCCCCTGCTTCTTTGGCTTCTTTTTGTTTGGCCGGTGGTGCAATGACTGCTATTTTTATTTTTTTACCAGTCCCATGAGGCATTAAAACAGTTGATCTGATTTGTTGATCGCTTTTTTTAGGATCAATGCCGGTTTTTATCGCAACTTCAATAGAAGCATCGAATTTGGTAGTTGATGTTTCTTTAGCAAGTTTGATGGCTTCTTCAAGTGGATAAGCAGTATTTTTATCAATTTTATCTTTTAATTCCATAAATCTTTGTGAATGCGCTTTATTAGACATAATTTTAAAAATTTTATTATTAATTAATTTTTTAAATTAAAAAAACTGATGCACGCAATACATCAGTTAATTTAATAAGGGGTAGTAGTGTATTGCGTGGTGCAAACGCTTAATTAAGCTTCCACACTTTTAATATTTATTTTTTAATAATTTTAACCTTCAACAGTTAAACCCATTTGCCGGGCAGTACCTTCAATAATTTTTGTAGCAGCTTCAAGATCATCTGTATTTAAATCAGGTAGTTTGATTTCTGCTATTTCACGAATTTGGGCTTTGCTTACTTTACCGACTTTTTCTTGTAAAGGTTTCCCTGAACCGCTTTTTATGCCGGCAGCTTTTTTTAATAAAGCTGAAGCAGGTGGTGTTTTTAATTTAAAGTCAAATGAACGGTCTTCATATACTGTGATTTCAACCGGAATAATATCACCGCTTTTATCTTTTGTTGCTTCATTAAATTGACTGCAAAAATCCTGAATATTTAAACCATGCTGACCTAGCGCAGGGCCAACAGGCGGTGCCGGATTGGCTTGTCCGGCAGGGATTTGTAATTTTAATGTTGTTAGTATTTCTTTTGGCATAAATTTTAATTATTGATAGTTTGATTGGGTGGTCAATCAAGCCTTAGCAGTTTTATTAACCAAGCCTGGACCAATTATATCTTTTTTATTTGTAAGAAGTCAAGCTCGACTGGGGTTTCACGGCCAAACATAGAAACCAAAATTTTAACTTTTCCGCGAGCTTCATCAATATCAGTAACTTTGCCCTCAAAACCTTTGAAGGGGCCGTCAACAATTTTAACTGGGGAACCTTCGGAAACATCAATTTTAAACTTAGGCTCTTCTTGCCCCATTCTTTTGAATAATTCTTTAACTTCTGCTTCAGAAACCGGGGTCGGGGTGGTACCTGAACCGACAAAACCAGTTACATTTGGTGTATTACGAACAACATACCAGGAATCATCAGTTACAATCATTTGAACCATTAAATAACCGGGATAAACTTTTTCTATTACTGTTTTTCTTTTACCGTTTTTTATTTTAATCTTTTTTTCTGTAGGAATAACAACATCAAAAATTTTATCTTCCATATCCATTGTTTCAATTCTTTGTTTTAAATTATCAGCTACACTTTCTTCATAACCAGAATAAGTGTGAATCACATACCATCTTTTACCTCTTGATATTTGTTTTGCCATAGGTTTTATGGTTAAATTTGTTTTTATTTAATTATTTGTTCAACACCCAAAGCCAAAATATAATCAATAATACCAATGAAAGCTGCTACTGCTAAGCTAATGCCGATTACTAATAAAGTATAATTAGTGGTTTCTTTTTTAGTGGGCCAGGTAACTTTTTTTAATTCAGTAATAGAGTCTTTAATATACTGAATCAATTTTTTAATAGGATTTTTCATAAATTTTTATAATTTACTAAATTACTAATAAATACGAATGTACGAATATTAAGAATTTAGTATGTTGGTAAAATATTCTTGTTTTCGTGAAAATCTATTTTAAAAAGACCCTTGCCAGGTCTTGTTTATAATTATATTTTATACTATATCCAAGATTTGTCAAGTTTAAACTTGACTTTTAGATTGAATTATGTTAATTTGCAAAATTAAAGTACATTGGCAATTAAAAAGAACCAACAAACCAAAAGGAGGGAATAATAATGGGCAATTCGGCTGTTCCTGTAAAAGATTTGTCGCTTAATTCATTTAAGCGCATGTTGCTTGACCCCTCGGTCTTAAAAGATCCAGTTGATCCGCGTGATTTTAAGCTGAGGTTTAAAAGCAATGTACCATTAATTGAAATCGATTATGGCGACAGAGCTGGCTTGTTCAAGCTTATGCCAACAGCGGTACCAGATCTTAATGAGCAAAAAAGACAGGTTCGTTTTGATCTGCGCAAGAAAATGCCACGTATTGAACATCAAGGCCAAATGCCTTGGTGCACTGCTTATAGCCTGAGCGCTTTGATTGATTATTTTGTTTATATGGAATTAGTCAAGCATCTTGATTTTAGCGAAGAATGGCTTTATGAAGAAGCCAGGGAATTGGCTGGTTTGGCTGATTCTGGTCGTGACGGACTTCATGTCCATGCCGGTTTAAAATTGCTCCAAAAAAGAGGTTGCTTGCCAGAACGAGAGTTTAGCCAGCTTACTCATGAGCCTAAAAAAGACGATAAAAAATTGCAAGAAATTTTGGTAAATTATAAGATTTCCGCTTATGCCGCAGTGCATCCTCGTTCCATTGATAATGTCAAACAGGCCATTTTAACCTACGGGCCCTTGCCAATTGCCACTTATGTTTACGAAAACTGGCGTTGGGTCGGTCGTGATGGCAAGATTGAAATGCCCCAGCCAGGCGAAAGACCGATCGGTGCCCATGCGACCTTGATTGTTGGCTGGCACGACGAATTGCAAGCTTTTTTGATTCGTAACAGCTGGGGTAGGGACTGGGGTGTACGCGGTTACGGCTGGCTGCCTTACGAGTTTTTCCGCAGGAAATGCTTTTCCTGCTGGTCAGCTGTTGACGCGAAAGGCACCAAAGATCTTTACAAAAAGACTTGTGTGGAACAATGGTACGAAAATTGGCCCGAATGGCTCAAGGATATGTTTGGCTCACCTTTTTAAAAATACTTGGCGGGCGGATTTCTTTGAAATCCGCCCGCTTTTCATTCTTATTTACATTTGTAATTTAAAATGTTTTACTAATAGTAGTTGATTTATGTTTTGTATTGTTTTAATAACCAAGGAGGCGAATTATGCAAAAAGCTGAGGCGAAAAGCGGGAAAAGTAAATCAAATCGGGAATTGGATAGGCGAACAGTGACAGTGCGTTTAGGGCGAGGTGAAATAGGTTGTTATGAAGAAATGATTACAGAGCTGGGACTTTCTCTATCTTTTTTAGTCAGAACAGCTCTAAAATTATTTTTTATGCTCTTTAAACACCACAAACAAGGCGGGCGTTTAAAATTGGTTTATGCTGATGGCAGTGAAGAGCTGTTGACTATTTTGGAGCTGGAAGGTGCAAAACAAGACTAAAGGAGGAGAAGAATGAGAAGAGAAGTAAATACGCTACTTGAAAAAGCCGATAGTTTGAGTCAAGAGATAGCTCGGGATATTCAAGAAATTAATCAATATTTGATTTCTTGCTGGGAACTGATTTTAGCTGATGAAGGTTTGGCTTTGCTTGATTGATTTTTAAAGTCAGGCAAAGTAAAAAAACAAAAGAGCCCTCTTTTTATAAGAAGGCTCTTTTTTTTATTTTATTAGGATTAAACGTCTAGATTTTTGACTGATTGAGCTCGGGCTTGAATAAATCTTTTTCTGTTTTCCACTTCATTACCCATTAAGATTTCAAAAATTTCATCGGCTTTGGCAGCGTCTTCAATGTTAATTTTTTTCATCACCCTGTGTTGTGGATCCATGGTAGTTTGCCAAAGCTGATCGGGATTCATTTCACCCAAACCTTTATATCGTTGAATATTTATTTTAAATCCTGATTTTGTTTCTATTTCTTCAACATCTTTAGTTGATTCGAGTTTTTCTTCTTTTTCTTCAGTTTCCTCAATTATTTTACCTTTTTGTTTGGCTTTTTTTTCTTTTTCTTTTTCGATCTCAGCGATTATTTGATTTTTTTCATCGTCCGAGTAGGCGTAACGGGATTCTTTACCTTTACCAACACTGTAAAGCGGTGGTTTGGCTACAAAAACACGCCCTTTTTTAATCAGTTCAGGAAAATATCTGTAAAATAAAGTTAATAATAAAGTTTTAATATGGGCACCGTCAACATCAGCATCGGTCATGATAATAATTTTATTATAACGTAAATCTTCGATATTAAATTGTTCACCAATATTAGTGCCTAAAGCAATAATCAATGATTTTAATTCATTATTAGCTAACATTTTATCAATTCTCGCTCTTTCCACATTTAAAATTTTACCGCGTAAAGGCAGGATTGCTTGAAATCCTCGGTCACGGCCTTGTTTGGCAGAACCGCCAGCTGAATCACCCTCTACTATGTATAACTCGGTATTATCGGCATTTTTAGAAGAACAATCAGCTAATTTTCCAGGTAAAGCAAATCCGTCCAAAGCGCCTTTACGCAAGATAGTTTCCCGGGCGCTTTTGGCTGCTAAGCGGGCTTTAGCTGCTAGAAGACAACGGCCAATAATTGCTTCGGCATCACGTGGATGTTCTTCCAAGAAAATACCAAAATATTCAGCCATAATATTATCAACAATTGATTTAACTTCAGCATTGCCTAGTTTGGCTTTTGTTTGACCTTCAAATTGCGGGTCTTTTAATTTCACACTGACAATCGCAGTTAAACCTTCACGAGTATCGTCACCAGTTAAATTCTCATCTTTTTCTTTTAAAATGTTTTTGGACCTGGCAAAATTATTCAAAGTTCTGGTTAGGGCTGTTTTAAAACCAATTAAGTGCATACCGCCTTCAACAGTATAAATATTATTGGCAAAAGTAAAGGTTGTTTCATTGAACTCATCAACATACTGCAAAGAGATTTCCACTTGAATATCTTCAGCTGCTTTCTGAATATAGAAAATATTATCGTGTTTAGGATCTTTTTTATGGTTTAAGTATCTGACATAAGAAGCAATACCGCCTTCAAAATAAAAAGTATATTCTTGTTTATCTTTAGGATTTCTTTCATCTCTGATAATTATTTTTATACCTTTGGTCAGGTAAGCTTGCTGCCTTAGATGTTTAATAATAGTTTTTAGATTGAATTCTGTGGTTGTGAAAATTTGAGGGTCGGGTTTAAAAGTTATTCTAGTACCGCTACCGTGTACGTTTCTTATTGCCTTTACGTTTTTTAATGGTTTACCTCTTTTATATTCTTGTTCCCATAATTTGTTGTTTCTTTTGACTTCGGCTTTAAGATATTCTGATAAAGCATTAACCACAGAAACACCGACACCATGTAAGCCACCTGAAACTTTATAACCTCCTTCACCAAATTTACCTCCAGCATGAAGTTTGGTTAAAACTGTTTCCAAGGCTGATTTTTTTGTTGCTTTATGTTTTTCAACAGGAATACCACGACCGTTATCAGCAACAGAAACCATGCCATCTGCGGTTAATGTTACAATAATTTGATCACAAAAACCAGCCATGGCTTCATCAATACCATTATCAACAACTTCCCAGATTAAATGATGTAGTCCAGCTTCGGCAGTATTACCAATATACATGCCCGGTCTTTTGCGTACAGGTTCTAAACCTTCTAAAACAGTAATTTGTTTAGCCCCATATTCATCTGTTTTTTTAGTCTTTTGGCTTGTTTTAGTTTTGGGCTTTGATATTTTTTTTGCAGCTTTTTTAGCTGGTTTTGTGTTTTTTTTAGCCATTATTTTTTTGATTAATAAAGATAATAAGCGACTGTGTATAATCGCTTTGTTGTGATTATTATAGCATTCCTTGCAGATTAATTCAAGCAAAATATTTTTACTTAAAAATTTAAAAATGCTATAATTTATTTATAAAATTATTTATATAACAATTATGGTTGATGGAAAACCAATGTCTGAGAAAAGCCTTAAATTAGCTTATTGGTATGTAACCAATAAACTATTATTAAAAAGGATTTTAATAATAGTTTTAATTATTGTTAATGCTTTATTGGCAATCTATTTAATTTATTTATTAGTTTTTAATTTGTACATTTATCGGAGCGAATATCAGGTAATGCTTAATAATATAGAGACAATTAATCAGGATTATCCTAATTTGAGAGTAGCTAATTTACCGCAAGATATTCAGGTCGGTCAGATTAAAGTTTTACCAAATAATGAAAATTATGATTTAATGGTGGAAATAGCCAATCCAAATGTTCAATGGTGGGCTAGTTTTAATTATAAATTTCAAGTTAACGATGAATTAACTGAGACAAGAAGCAGTTTTATTTTACCTGGTGAAACAAAAAGATTGGTGGATTTATCTGTGCCCGATGGTGATTTGGCTTCTCGTTTGGATTTATCAAATGTTGTCTGGCAAAAAGAAATTGATTATGTTAGTTTGCAAAGGTTAAGATTAAGATTTGATATTCAAAATGTTGAATATGTCCCAGCTTCAGAATTAGGTGTTGGTCAGGAATTGCCAGTTAGTCGAGTGCTTTTTACTGTTTATAATAATACGGCTTATAATTATAAAAATATCAAACTTTTGATACTTTTAAAATCAGCTGATAATATAGTCGCTATTAATCAGATTTCTTCAGGTGCTTTAAAAAATAATCAGTCAAAAAAATTAGAATCAACTTTTTTTCAGTCGTTGCCGAGAATTACCAGTGTCGAAGTGGTTCCAGAGGTTAATATTTTGGATGACGATGTTTATTTGGATTTTTAGTTGGGGCTAGAGTTTTTTTTATGAAATTTAAAAAAATAAATTTATTTTTTAAAAAATTTGATTGGCTTTTATTTATTACTATTTGTTTTTTAATAATTTTAGGCTTGACTTTGCTTTATAGTGTGGCTATCGGTAGTCAAAGTGCGCAAAATTTATTAAATTTCAATAAACAAATAGTTTTTTTTATTTTAGGCATTTTTATCATTTTTACTTTAGCTGTATTTTTTGATTATCGTATTTTAATAAAATTCAATTGGCCCTTATATATTATTGGCGCTGGTTTATTGATTGCGGTTTTGTTTTTTGGTAAAACCATCAGGGGTACCACTGGCTGGTTTGATTTTGGTTTTTTTTCTTTTCAGCCAGTTGAATTTGTGAAAATATTTTTGATTATTTTTTTAAGTAAGTTTTTTTCTGATAAGGCTAAATATATAAGTCAATTAAAATATTTGATTTTAAGCAGCCTGGGCGTTATTTTATTAATGGCTTTAATTGTTTTACAGCCTGATTTTGGTTCAGCTTTAATATTATTTACAATTTGGGTAGGCTTGATATTATTAACCGGTATAAAAAAGAGTCACTTATTATTTATCGTAGTATTATTGGTTATTAGTAGTTTGATTTTATGGTTTTTTATTTTTCAAGATTATCAAAAAGAAAGAGTTTTGGTTTTTCTTGAGCCATCTTCTGATCCATTGGGGAGTGGTTATAATATTACGCAGGCAATGATTGCGATTGGTTCTGGTAAGATTTTTGGTAAAGGCTTGGCTTTGGGTTCCCAAAGCCAGTTAAAATTTCTACCGGAGAGTCAGACCGATTTTATATTTGCTGTTTTAGCTGAAGAATTAGGCTTGGCAGGTATAATTTTACTTTTAGCTTTATTTGGTTTTTTATTTTATCGTTTGATTAAATTGGCTAAAAAAACACATAATAATTTTGCTTTATATTTAATTGTTTCGGTATGTATTTTATTTTTTAGTCAATTAGTAGTTAATATTAGCGGAAATTTGGGGCTTTTACCAATTACTGGCATTACTTTGCCGTTTATTAGTTATGGCGGTAGTTCCTTGATTGCCAATATGATTTTAATCGGTTTAATAGAATCAATCGCTGTTAGAAACTAATTAAAGTTGACAAATTTATAAAAATTATTTAAGATACTTTTATAAATTATTACAAATTATGGAAAATTTTGATAAATACCCTTATTTTTCAGATGAAGATGTCAGTATGATTGCTTATTGTCCGTTTTGTGAATCAGATTTAAATCCGGTTAAGGCTAAAATTATTGATGATCGTGATGATAGTCAGTTGATTCATATTCAATGTAATAATTGTCAGGGGTTTATTTTGGCTTTATTGACAAAAACTGCTAATGGTTTAAGCTCGGTTGGTTTGATTACTGATTTGACTTTTGATGATGTTTTTCAATTTAAAAATAAGCTTAAATTAAGAGCCGATGATATTATTGAGATACATCAAGCTTTGGCAAGTAAAACAAAAAAAAATATTGTAAAACAGTTAATTAAATAGAAATTATTAAAATTTAATAAACAAATATGCGAAATTTTGGATTTTGCATTTTATATAAAGATTAAAATTATGGCAACTTATTTACTTAAAGCACAATCAAGAGAAATAACCGGTAAAGAGGTTAATCAATTACGTGAAAAAGAGTTAATCCCCGCTGTTTTATATGGTCCGGATATTGAAAATAAAAATTTGGCGGTTAATAAAAACGAATTTTGGAAAATTTATAATCAAGCCGGTTCGAGTAGCTTGATTGATTTACAAATTAATGATGAGGCTCCGGTTAAAATTTTAATTCAAGATTATCAAACAGACCCTTTGACCGGGGATATTATTCATATTGATTTTTATGAAATTAAAGAAGGTAAGAAAATTACAACAGAGGTTGAATTGGAATTTACTGGTGAAGCGCCAGCAGTTAAAGAATTAGGCGGTATTTTGGTTAAAAGTTTTGATGAAGTAGAAATTAGATGTCTGCCTAAAGACTTAGAAAAGGTTGAGAAAATTCAAGTAGATTTATCAAGTTTAAAAACATATTCAGATGCCATTCATATTAAAGATTTAAATGTGCCGGAAGGAATTAAGTTTACTGCTGACGAGGATGAGCTTGTTGTTTTGGTTTCTCAGCCAAAAGAAGAAGAGGAAGAAGAAAAGCCAGCACCAGTTGAAGGAGAAGAAGCTGCAGCCGAGACAGCAGAGGAAGCTGAAAAAGCACCGGAAAAATCTGAAGAAGTCAAAGAAGCCGAGTCAAACGAGCAAACAGGAAAATAATATAATTTTATAAAATATGCCCCATGAGTTATAATGATTATGGGGCGTATTTATTTAATAAAAAAACAAATGAAAAAAATAATTTATTTAAGCATTTTTATTCTTATAATTTTTTTACTTAGTGGCTGTTCATTGGCCAGAATTTTAAATTATGAAGTGACTGATCCGGAAAATATTTTTCGTCCAAAAACAGAAGACTTGCTCAGACGTAAAATTAACGGAGCAGAAATAAAGCTGGCAGAAAATGAAAATTTATATCCAGTGGCAATTATGATTGAAAATGCTGCTGATGCTTGGCCTCTTTCAGGGTTAGATAGGGCGGATTTGGTAATAGAAGCAATTACCGAGGCGTCAATAACTCGTTTTGTGGCTATTTATGCCAATGATAAAGATATAGAAAAAATAGGTCCTGTTCGTTCGGCTCGCCCGTATTATTTAGATTGGATCGAACCATTTGAACCGGTTTATATGCATGTCGGGGGAGCACCTGAGGCTTTAAGACTTTTAGCTAGTGGCCAGTACGATTTAATTAATTTAGATCAATTTTTCAATTACCAATATTATTGGCGTGACAATAAATGGCGCTATGCGCCTCATAATGTTTATACTTCTTCTGAATTAATTCAGAAGGCTTTAACTGATAAAGATTTAAAAGAGCCGGCTGATTATCAGATGTGGCAGTATAAAAAAGATAAAGATTTAGATGATCGGCCCGAACAAGTCAAGGATATTACACTTTTATATACTAATGATTATTATCGGGTAGATTGGAAATATAATCGTGAAGAAAATAATTATATCCGTTATCAATATAATGATATACAGCAAATGACTGACGGTGAATGGATAAAAGCTAAAAATATTATAGTTCAAGTTAATGATATGGTTATTTTGGACAATGTTGGACGTAAAAGAATTACAACTATTGGCGAGGGGCAAGCTTGGGTATTTAGAGATGGTGAAACAATTGAAAGTAGGTGGGTAAAAGAAGCAGAAGATAAAAGAACAATTTATTATGATAATAATAACAATGAAATTATTTTTAATGGGGGAATAACTTGGATACAGGTTATTCCTGATGAGGATTATTTAAGATATTAAATAATCAAAAAGAGAATTTAATCAGGAGGTG
The DNA here is from genome assembly GCA_014729025.1 of Candidatus Buchananbacteria bacterium. Lineage (GTDB taxonomy): Bacteria > Patescibacteriota > Patescibacteriia > CAIXNZ01 > CAIXNZ01 > WJKP01. Next base: position 5,806 of record WJKP01000031.1, on the reverse strand, counting down.
TATTGTGTCTGATTGTCGGCCTGATGATCCAATGGTAAACGTTATTGTTAAAGAAGATGGGGAAGAAATCTATAGGAAAATTGTTTATGCGGATGAAGAAGTCGGGCATTTGTTTTCTTTTAATGAAATGCAGGCAATTGCCAGACAAGAAAAACAATTATTGCTTAATGGTAAGCCTGTAAATTATCAAACTTTGATAGGATGTTTTGGCGACAATTGCGAAGTTGAGCTTATTACTATCAAAAAAGGATAATCTTTGAGATTATCCTTTTTAAAAATTGACAAAAATAATATTTTATGCTAATTTTAAATATTAAATTTAAAGGAGGTGAGCTTTATGCCAACTTTTGCCGGAGGTAAGTTTACTGGTTCGCATACTACAGTAATAGAGCCTGCTGAAACATTAATAAAAGTTTTGAATAATAGTGATTTGGTTTATAAAATATCACTTGGTTTTATTAAAAATAAAGCTGGCAGGGGAGGTAGTAGTCTTGCTAGATATAAACTGCAGGAAAACGGTTCTGGTTTAAAACTGGTGGTCAGTGGTGCTGGTACAATTCAAGAGTTTTATATTTATACTGATAATATTTTGAAAGTTAAACAGTTAATTCAGGCCAATTGGAATAGTAAGTGCAAAAAAAGTAAGAAAAAAATAAAAAGGAGGTGATGATTCGTGCATAAACAATTTCATGTTAATATTGTTGTCAATCTCGTTCCTTTAGAGGATAAAGCAATCAATATTTGTGAAATCCCGGCAATAGTCGAAGGGGAGTTTGCCATAAATTTAAGCGATTTGTTTATCGAAGCTTTATTTGTTTGCACCAGGCAATTAAAGACTTCTAAATTAAGTATTGTCAGTTTAAAAATAATGCCGGTTGGCGATAAAGTTAAGTTGACAATTAATGCTCTTTTAAACGATGATATTAATATTGGGGAAAGAGAGCAAAGGTATAAAAAAGTAGAATTTACTCAAGCCAGTGAAAAGGTTCAAAAAATGGATTTGCATCGTTTAATTAAGTATATGGAAGCCAAGGCCATGGTTGAGACTGGCAAAAAGTTTAAATCTTTGCTTCATCTCAGGGTGATACCCTTTGAAGCGGATGATGTTAAACCTGAACATTTTTAAATCTCTTCGCAGATAAAACGAGGAGATTTTTTTATTGCTTAATAATTAAAACTCGCTCAAATCCACATAAATCTTTTTTGATCAGTAAAGAGTATTTAGCAAGGGAAAGAGGAATTAACTTTTTAATTGCAGTAGCTTGCTGATGACCGATTTCCAGAAAAATCGCTTTAGGTTTTAGTTTTAAATCGTCTATTTGTGTGAAAAATTTTCGAAAATAGTTTAAACCGTCAGTTCCGCCATCCCAGGCGATTTTAGGTTCAAATTTAAGGCTGGTAGTTGAAGAAAAAGGTAGTAAGTTTTTTTCTTGTTTGTCCAGATAAGGTAGATTGGCGGTTATGATTAAGTTTGAGTATTGAGATTTGAGTTTAGGTGGGATTTGTTCCAGTAAATTGCCTTGGTAAAATTTAATTTTTGCCTGATGAGTTTTTGCGTTTTGTTTGGCAATGTTTAAAGCTTTAGCTGAAACATCAGTGCCGTAAAGCTGGGCATTTTTAATGTTTTTAGCTAAGGAAATAATTACAGCGCCTGAACCTACGCCAATATCTAGGATTGAGGTTGAAGATTTGAGATTCGAGATATATTTAATGACTGCTTCAACTAAAATTTCTGTTTCAGGGCGGGGAATTAAAACATGTTGATTAACGTTAAATTTTAAATTAAAAAATTCCTGATACCCAAGGATATAGGCAATTGGCTCACCCTTGCTTCGGCGTTTGAATAATTTTTCAAATTTTGCCAATTGTTTGTCTGTTAATTTTTTGTCAGGATAAGTGTATAAATATTCCTTGTTTTTATTTAAAGTTTTGGCCAGTAAAATTTCAATATCTAAAACAGGACTAAAAGAGTTTAGTTTTTGGGAATAAGTTGAGATCATTTTTTTAATTGTCATTTATTCTAGATTTGATTCTTTGAGTATATCAATGATTTGATCTAAATCACCGTCTAAAATAGTTTGAATATTATTCCAGCTATTTTTAATGCGGTGATCAGTTATTCTATCTTGAGGAAAATTATAAGTTCTGATTTTTTCAGCCCGCATGCCCATGCCAACTTGTGATTTGCGATCAGCTCCGATTTCTTGTTGTTTTTTTTCTTCTTCCAAGGCTAATAAACGCGAACGCAGGATTTGCATGGCTTTTTCTTTGTTTTGTAATTGTGATCTTTCATCTTGGCAGGAGACAACAGTATTAGTCGGTAAATGAGTAATTCTAACAGCAGAATAAGTAGTGTTAACGCTTTGACCGCCATGTCCGCCAGCACAAAAAGTATCAATTCTTAAATCTTTTGGATCTATTTTAAATTCAATTTCTTCAGCCATTGGTAAAACCGCGACTGTGGCTGTTGAAGTATGAACCCGACCGCTTTTTTCTGTTTCTGGTACCCGTTGTACACGATGAACACCGCTTTCATATTTCATGGTCGCATAAACATTGTGGCCGGTTATTTCAAAAATAACTTCTTTAAATCCACCAATGCCTATTTTATTAGCTGATAGCATTTTAACTTGCCAGTTTTTATTCTCAGCATATTTTGAATACATACGAAATAAGTCAGCAGCAAATAAGGCTGATTCGTCACCGCCGGCACCGGCCCTGATTTCCATAATAACATCTTTTTTGTTATTAGGGTCTTTGGGTTTTAAAAATTGTTTTATTTCATTTCCCAACTTTTCTTTTTCAGCTTCTAATTTATCTAATTCTTCCAGGGCAAACTCTTTAAGTTCATCAATTTGTAATGATTCTTGGGCTTCGTTAATCGCCTTATCAATTTTTTCTAAACGTTGAATTTTTTCATGAATATCTTTATATTCAGCAAATTCTTGGCTGATTTTTTTATATTTTTGAGTATCAGAAACAATAGCGGGATCTTGAATCTGCTTTTCTAATTTTTGATATTGTTCTTTTATTTTTTTATATTTTTGATTCATGTTTTGATAAATAGCTATTAACTTTAGTTATATTTATTATACTATAAAAACCCCAAAATAGCGGGGTTTTTATATATTTTAAAATGTAAAAAGTTATTTTTTGTCTTCTTTTTTAGCCTTTTTTTTCGCTTGAGCAGCTTTTTTAACTTTTTTACCTTTTCTGTCTTTGGCAGCAGCAGCTTGTTTGGCAGTCCTTTCTTTAAAACGATCAACACGACCGGCGGTGTCAACAAGTTTTTGCTTACCAGTATAAAAAGGATGACACTCTGAACAAAGCTCAACATGGATTTCCGGAACTGTTGAACCGACTGTAAATTCATTGCCACAAGCGCAAATTACTTTGGCTTTTTTATTATATTTGGGATGGATCTCTTTTTTCATAGTTTATTTTTTATCTGAACCACTGATTTTTATCGCTTTTATATTTGGTATTCCCAAAGGGAGCATTAGGCATTAATCGTGTTTCAGTATTATTCTTTTTTAAGATTATAAAAAGAGTATAGCATAAATAATAAAAATAAGCAAGTCTTTCGACAGTTTTTATTTGTTAAATATTATAAAATATTGTAAAATTATAATAATAAGATATATTTCAAGATAAATGAATAAAAAATTAAGAAAATTACTTTTTTGGAAATTTTTTAATAATAAAATTAAGCTGATTTTTGTATTGGCTTTTTTTATTTTTGGTCTAAGTTTAAGCCAGCCATATTTTGTTAATAATACCGGGGCTTATCCTTTTACCGAAGCAGATGAATATTATGTTTTGGATGATCCGAGGCATGCAATTGAAGGTGATTTTGATAATGATGGTAATCTTGATTTGGCAGTGGTTAATTTCCGGGCGTCTTATGTTTCAGTTTCATTAAATAACGGAGACGCTACTTTTAAAGAGGCTGTCCATTATCAGAGCGGGGGAATTGGACCGTTATCAGTAGCAACTGGTGATTTTGACAATGATACTGATTTGGACTTGGCCGTAGTAAATTATATTGATGATAATGTTAGGATTTTATTAAATAACGGCAGTGGTGTTTTTAGTTTGGATCCAACAATTTATACTGCCGGAACAAGGCCAAGTTATATTATCTCAGAAGATTTTGATAAAGACGGCAATTATGACTTAGCCGTCACTAATGAATTAGATGATAATTTTTCCATATTATTAAATGATGGAACAGGCGGTTTTAGCGCGCCCACTAATTATAATTGCGGAGTATCGCCAATGCAAATTGTTAGCGCTGATTTGGATAATGACACTAATTTAGATTTAATTATTGTTAATAGTGGGCTTACAAATACTGGTAATTCTTTATCAATTAATTTTGGTAATGGTGACAGTACTTTTAATGCTCCGGTTTCTCAGCCAACGCCTATATGGAGAGTTAAATCAGTAACAGCCGCTGATTTTGATAATGATGCTGATTTGGATTTGGCAGTTACGGCTATTGATCTATTTGCACAACAATCAAGATTATATCTTTTAGATAATGACGGAACCGGTAGTTTTACCTTATTGAACACTAATTATTATAATTTAAGCCAGCGTTCAGTTGGTTTAATAGCAAGGGATTATAATAATGATGGCAATCAAGATGTGGCAGTAACTGATTTTTTTGCCAATACTGTTTCAGTTTTACCGGGTAACGGTGATTTAACCTTTGGGGCTTTGACCGGTTTTAATGTTGGAGCCGGCCCGTATTATATTTTATCAGCTGATTTTGACAGTGACGGCAAAGCGGATATTATCAGTTTGAATAAAGGTGAAAATGTTCATAGTTATAGCCCGCTTAAACCAATGAATAATAGTTTTTCATTTTTACGCAACAAAGGAGTTAATGTCATTGAGAATGAAAATAATAGTTTTGTCAGTGAACAGGGGATTGAAGATAGTTATGGTATAAATTTATCATCAACACCGACAAATGATGTGGTAATTACTTTTAATTATACTAACAGCCAAATTGAGTTGTATGATGGGTCTGATGTTTTAATCCCTAATGGAGGTACAATTACTTTTACCGGCGGAGTAGCGCCTTCAGCTCAAACCATTAAAATTAAAGCAGTAGATGACGCAGTGGCAGAAGGCGAACATTATAGCCTGATAACCCATAGCGCAGCCAGTTTAGACCTTGATTTTAATGCTCTTAAAATACCCAATGTTAATGTGCAAATAGCTGATAATGATCAGGCCGGGATAACTATTTATGAATCAGCTGATATTACCAGGATAATTGAAGGAGGCATAACAGATCAGTATAGTTTGGTTTTAAATTCAGCACCTTCATCAGATGTGACTGTGAATTTAAGTTATGCCAGTGATCAGATGACAGCTTCAAGTGATACTGTAACATTTACGCCTTTAAATTGGGACACCCCGCAAACAATTACCGTAACAGCTATAGATGATGAATATGTGGAAGGTTTGGAACAAAGAACAATTAGTCATGCCGTTAATAGTACTGATCCAAATTATAACGGTATGTTAGTCTCTGATATAGAGGTTAATGTTTTGGATAATAATTTTTTAAATCATAATCCTTTTTGTGTCGGGTTAATGGGTGATTTGGTGTATAATTTTCAAGTTAATGGACAGGATTTGGAAATTTTAAAACAAATGGTTACGGGGAGTGCTCCACCTGATAATTGTGGTGATTTGGATTTTGATGGAATAATAAGTTCAGGGGATATATCTGTATTTAAGAATTATATAACTTTTAATTATTATGAGACAGCCGAAGTAATAATTTTAG
>WJKP01000030.1 GCA_014729025.1 Candidatus Buchananbacteria bacterium | reverse complement strand
TTCGTGTTATTTTGTGATTAAAATTTAGTGATTTAGCATTCAATTATATTAAATTTACCATAATAATCAGGGTTTTTCAAATATAAAAGGCTCGCGCTACGCGCGAGCCTAAAAAAATATAACATAAATATCTTTTTACTCAAAACCTTTCAACTGATCTTCTAGTTTGGCCAGTTTTTCTTTTTGATCATTTAGCTTAAACTCTTCTTTAGCTACTATATCTTTGGGTGCTTTTAATTTAAAATCATTGTTTTTTAATTTTTTCTCAAGCGTTGCTATGAATTTTTTTACTGATTCAATTTCATTTTGCAATCGCTGTTTTTCTTGCTCTAAATCAAGCAAACTTTCCAAATGCAGACAAATCTGCCCCACGCCCTCCAAAACATGGGAAACTGAACCGGCTGGTTTTGTCTGACCAATCATTAAATGATCCAGTTTAGCCAAATTTATAATATTATTTTGCAATTCCTCAAACCTGATATCTGCCAAATTATCTTTTTTAGCAGGAATAATAGTAACATCAACTTTTTGACCCGGATCAATTTTAAATTCAGCCCGCAAATTCCTTATATTCATAATAATTTCTTCAAATTTCCAAAACGGATACAAAACTTGGCTTTCTATAACCTGCTTTTCAGCCTGACCAATATATTTGACCTGAGGCCATTGCTGTACCATTAATAACTCTTGAGCTTTAAAATTTGCCCAAATTTCTTCTGTAACAAACGGAATAAACGGATGCCATAAAATCAATAAACGCTCTAGTACATATAACAAAATTTCTTCTGTGCTAGTTTTCAATTTGTCATTTGACATTTGAAATTTGGCATTTTCAATATACCAGTCAGCCAAATTATTCCAGGTAAAATCACGCAAAGCATCAGAAGCCGGTGAAAAATTAAATTTATCCAAATCTTTACTCACTTGTTCAGTCACCAAGTCCAGTTTGCTTAAAATCCATTCGTCAGCCAAAGTTTGGGGGGTTGGCTTTTCAGGGATTCTTCTAATATCTTTTACTGAGGTTAAAATGTAACGTGAAATATTCCAAAGTTTATTAACAAAATTGCGAAAACCTTCAACTTTTTCATCATATAAACGAGTATCGGCCCCGGCTGATGTACCGGTAATCATGGCAATGCGCAAAGCATCGGTGCCGTATTTATCAATCAAATCCAAAGGATCAACAACATTGCCCAAAGACTTGGACATTTTTCGGCCTTTTTCATCACGGACCAAACCATGTAAATAAACATGCTCAAAAGGAATTTCTCCCATCATAAAAGTAGTCTGAATAATCATCCGGGCGATCCAGAAAAACAAAATATCATAACCGGTTTCCATCACACTGGTCGGATGAAACTCTAAATCAGCCGAACCCTTAACCCAATCTTCCCAAGAATCATATTTTTGGTAATCCTTATCCATTAAAGTTGAAAAAGTCCATAACCCGGAAGAAAACCAAGTATCTAAAGTGTCTTCATCCTGCTGCCAGCCTGACCCCTGGGGGTCTGATAAACCGACAGAAATAATTTCTTTCAATTGATATTCGACTGGTTCACGAGTAGCATGAATTTTTAAATGCTCTAAATCAAAAGATTTGTTATTCAAAATTATTTCTAAAGCTTTCCAGGTACCGCTATGACCAATTAAAGCGATTCGTTGACCATCATATTTATCAATTAAATCAGATAAAAATGATAAGATTCTTTCTCTGACTTGCTGATAAGACTCCCCATTAGGAAACCCACTGACACGATATTTATTTCTTTCCTCATTAGTTTTACCTGTTAAATCTCCGAAATCAATTTCTCGTAAACGTTGATCTTGAATAATTTCTTTATCAGGAAAAATAATTTCAGCAGTTTGGACCGACCGACTAAGATCAGAAGAAAAAACTTTATCAAAATTTTCATCTGCCAATTGACTTTTTAAATTTTGTGATTCCTTAATGCCCTTATCGGTTAATTCATCTCCTTGATGACCTGAGGCTTGATCATTAGCATTACCCTGAGATTCCCCGTGTCTGATGAAAGTTATATTAATACCTTTATCAGCTTTTTTATACCAAACCGGTATTTGATGCCCAAACCAAATCTGGCGAGAAATACACCAATCACGTAAATTATCCAGCCAGCGAAAATAATCTTGTTCAAATTTTTGCGGAATAATTTTAATCTCCCGGTCTTTGATCACCCCCAAGGCCGCTTCTTTGATTGATTTGTTTTGAAAATATTTATTGTCTTTTAACGTAATTTTTTTATTAACATCAATAAACCATTGTTTGGACGGTAAAGGTTCTACTGTATTGCCGCAACGGTAACAAACAGTTAAATTCATTTCAATATCTTCCTGTTTAACCATTAAATCATTATCTTTTAACCATTTGACCAATTTATCTCTGGCTTGCAAAACAGGCAGCCCTTGATAGTCTGGCCCGGCTTTATCAGTCATGGTACCGTCTTCATTAATTACCTTGATAATAGATAAATCATTTTTCTGCGCCATTTCATAATCAATCATAGAATGAGCCGGTGTTACTCCCAAAGCGCCTGTACCTAAATTCATATCAACGGAATCATCACCAATAATTTTTATTTTTTGCTGCCCGGCACCGATATCAATAGTAAACTCTTGACCAATATATTTTTGATAACGTTTGTCTTTAGGATTAACAGCTACTGCCGTATCGCCCAGCTTGGTTTCCGGACGCGTAGTGGAAATTAATAAAGGAAAATCTTTAGCATATTTAAAAGTATAAAACTTGCCTTTGGCTGCCTGATATTCAACTTCATCATCAGATAAAGTTGACATACAATGCGGACACCAATTAACAATCCGATCACCGCGGTAAATTACACCGGCCTCATACATTTTCAAAAAAGCATGCTTGACTACTTGGCTTAAACCTTCATCCAAAGTATAACGTTCCCTTGACCAATCACAAGAAGAACCCATTTTGCGTACCTGATTATTTATTGTATTTTTTGATTCTTCGGCATAATCAACCACTTTTTGCAAAAATTTTCCTTTGCCCAGATCATGACGAGTCTTTTTTTCTTCTTTATATAAAATTTTTTCAACTTTTGCCTGCGTAGCAATAGCTGCATGATCAGTACCCGGCAGCCATAATGTTTTTTTCCCTAATAACCGATTATAACGCATTATTAAATCTTGATAAGCCAACATAATGGCATGGCCGGTGTGCAAAGTACCAGTACAATTTGGCGGTGGCATGGCAATTGAAAAATATTCTGATCGCTCACCCGGTAAATTATCAGGATTAAAATAACCGGACTTTTCCCAAGTCTGATAAATTTTATCTTCAACTTCTTGTGGTTTATATGTTTTTGGTATCTCTTTCATATTACAAAAGTCATTTGTCTTTATTTGTCATCCTGAAGCTGGCAAAGGACATGCAAATTATTTATTTTCAGAATGATAACTGGCTTTTAGTTAAGTTTAAAGTTTAATATAAAAAGTTTAACAAAATTCAATCTGCTTGACAAGCTGATAATTTTCAGCTTAAATAGTTGACATATTTTTTAAAAAAAGATAAAGTAATATATTCGGATTATTAATACTAATAAAAATGGGGCTTACATTGAATCAACAAATTTTTGAACTAATCAAAAATAGCCAAAAAATTCTAATAGTTTTTAAGAAAAATTATTCAGGTGACTCATTGGCTTCGGCTTTGGCTATTTTTTTACTTCTGCAAAAACTGGGCAAAAAAGTCGAACTTGTTTGCCAGGATTTTGTTGTGCCGGTTAATTATGCTTTTTTACCGGCTATTGATCAAATCAAATCAGAAATCTCTTGTTTAAAACAATTTATTATTACTTTGGATATTAAAGACAATAAAGTCAAAGATTTTTCTTATGACATTAAAAATGACAAGTTAAATATTTATTTAACCCCGCAAAAGGGTTATTTTAATGAAAAAAATATCAGTTATAAATCAGGCAATTATAAATATGACCTAATTATTACTTTGGATACCGATGATTTGGAATCATTGGGCCATGTTTATGAAAAAAATACTGATTTTTTCTTTAGCACGCCGATTATTAACCTTGATCATAAAGCTGATAACGAACAATACGGTCATATTAATCTGGTTGAACTGACCAAAACTTCAACTTCGGAAATTATTTTTGATTTACTGGAAAAATATGATATCAATTTATTGACTCCGGAAATCGCCACCTGTCTCTTGACTGGCATGATTTCCAAAACCAAAAGTTTCAAAACCCAAAACGTCACACCGCGCGCTTTAAATATTGCCAGTCAATTAATCATTAACGGCGCTGAACGTGATTTAATCGTAGAAAATCTTTACCGCACCAAATCAATTAATACTTTAAAACTCTGGGGCAAGTTGTTGGCTCGCATAAAAAATGATCCGGCTTACAAACTGGCCTGGTCATATTTACAGCAAAAAGATTTAATTGAACTAAATATTCATTCACCTGATTTACAGGAAGTAATTGAAGAATTAATAAGTTCGGCTCCAGAAGCTGAAACAGTGATTTTATTTTATGAAAATCAGGACAAAAAAATTTCCGGCTTGATTTATACTTCAAAAAACTATGATTCATTGCAATTAGTCAAATCATTCAAACCCTTTGGCAATAAACGACTGGCTAATTTTGAACTGGAACAATCCGATCTACTCAAAGCCGGTCAGCAAGTTATTGAAAATGTTAAAACTAATTTAAAATAAAATAACAAAAAAGGAGGCAAGAATGAAAGTAGGTAATCAGGAAATCAAAATTTCTTCAGGTGAAACTGTTGAACTAAAAGAAGGATAAGCTATTCAATTGATTGTCCCAGCCAGTGATAGCCGGACAGCTATTCATTTATCAGTCATTAACGGCAAGCTGGAAATAACTGGCGGCGCTTCAATTATTAACAGCATTAATGGACCAGGCATGGCTGAAAAAGTTAATAAAAGATAAAAAAAGGCGAGGCTTAAATCCTCGCCTTTTTATGCTTGAAAATTTTTAAATTTTATGCTAATATTTGATTATTGATTATAATTTATCGTGTATTTCCGCCTGTAGCTCAGGGGTTAGAGCGCTACCCTTATAAGGTAGATGTCGGTGGTTCAAATCCACCCAGGCGGACTCAGGGGCAATTAGCTCAGTTGGTTAGAGCGCATCGTTGACGTCGATGAGGTCAGTGGTTCGAATCCACTATTGCCCACACTTCGCCTTGTCTTTAGACAATGGCTCAACGTGTTTCACAAATTCAGCTAAGTCACTGACGAACGCAGAGAGGAAGTGACACACATCGCTGACTCTTTTGATAACATTTTGCCCTCCTAAATTAAGAGTGAATTCGACTATTTTTCACTCTTTTTTTGTGAATAAAATGTTCATTTACCTGCCGAAGCACTGAAGATAGTGAAGTGCGAAGGCGGGAAGCCTATATTACCACGCTTCAATTTTTGCTGTTTTTTTTATTTGATTAGCCCATCTATATCATTATTAATGAAAAAAATGCTAAGCTTAATACATTAATAAACTTAATTAAAAATATGGAAAAATCCAATCCAAATAAATCAAAATACACGGCTACTTGTGCAGAATGCGGAGTAAAATTTGAACTCCCTTTTATTCCCACCAGTGATAAGCCGGTTTATTGTAATAACTGTTTTAAAAACAAAAAAAATCAAGGCCGATCAGATAATCGCCGAGATCGTAATAGAAAAGACAGACAAATGTTTACTGCTATATGTGATAAATGTGGCAAAAAAGCTCAAGTACCTTTTAAACCAAGCGGCGACAAACCAATTTACTGCGACGACTGTTTTGGCAAAAGAAATAAAGGCGGACAAAAATCAGACAACCTCCAAGAGGTTAATAAAAAACTTGATATGATAATCAATGCTCTTGTTGATGCAAAAATTATTAAGTTGCCAAAAGAAGAATCATCTTCCGCTCCAACAGACACTAAAGCTTCCAACGACAAGAAAAAGGAAAATAAGACTAAGAAAGCTCCTGCTAGGAAAAAAGCAGCGCCTAAAAAGAAACCGGTTGCCAAGAAAAAAGCTCCTACTAAGAAAAAAACTATTACCCCAAAGGGATCTAGTAAGACTAAAAAGAAAAAATAAAAAACCAAACAAAAAAGCCCCATTGTCATCGGTTAAACAGATTCCTCACTTCGTTCAGAATGACAATGGGGTTTTTTTATTTCATTATCTTTTTCTGAATATCTTTTGATTCATCAATTATATTTTTCCAGATTTTTTGCAAAAAAGTCTTTTTTAAGCCATGCTTTTTGGCAAACTTATCCAATTTTTTATCAATATCCACTTCCCTGACTTTTTGCAACATTGGGATTTTATGTTTTTTCTTAATCTTGCCAACTTTTTCAACCAGTTTTTTGCGTTTTTTAAATAATTTCATGATATCGTCATCCAATTTATCAATTTCTTTACGAACTTTGGTTAAAGGCATAGTTTTGAAATTAATTTTTAGTAATCATTTTCATTATAACACAAATTTAAATTATTATTGACAAAATTCTTAATAAATGTTAAGTTTTGATATTCTGATAATTTCAGCAAAATCGTTGTTTGACAACAAAGGAGGTGATATAAATGAGAGAAGATTATTTACAGGAAATCATGCGCGGTCATCTTGATGAATGTCTGGCTAATTTAAACCATAAATTTGCCAATAAAGAACAAGCGCAAACAAAACAAATTTTACTAAAATCTATGGCTGATTTTTGTGGGGTTAGCACTGACAGTACCAGGCGCTGGCTACACAGCATCAATAGTCTGCCTATTTCAGATAAAAAAATCAAATTAATGTGTTTTCTTGATCTGCTTGGCTATAAAATTATTGAACTGGAAAATATGACTGAAAGTTTACGTGGTTTAACTGAAATTATTGCTTTTAACTTAATCAATTTATCAGAATCAACAAAATTGATTGGTTATAGCAATACTTCAAGGCTTATTGAAATTATATATGGTAAAGAAAATCCTAGCCCTGAAAAAAAACGAAAAGTTTGGGATGTCTGGAATGCTAAAAGACAAGAATTAAACCAAGCCAAACAAACAGCTTTTGAATCATTACCTGATTCTATTTTTAAAGTACTTAAAGATGAGCAAGAATTTTCAGTCTCAGCAACGGATTCAAATGAAAAAGCTGCTTTATGCCGAGCTAATTTTGATGGCATGTCAAATTTGTTAAAATTCATCAGACTGCCTAGTTTTCAAAATCTGACAGATCAGGAACTTTTTGCGCTTTTATCTAATCATGACATAAAAATACTGACCGAACTGGCTGATGAATTACAAAAACTAAAAAATAAATGTTTACCGGAATAAAAAACAATCAAACAAGGAGGTCATAATGGCAAAGAAAAAAACAGTTGTTGTTCCCCTGGCTGACTTACAAGAAGATTTTTATGTCCGTCAGCTATTAAACGAAAACCATGCTATTATGCTGGGCTGTTTACTGGAAGATGGTGTTGAATTACCGCCGATTCTGATCACACCTGATTATCAGGTAATTGACGGCCGACACCGTATCTCAGCTCATGATATGATCGGCCGCACAGAAATTCGCGCGCAAATAATTGATGATACCAATAAAGTCAATCTCATTGCCATGGCATACAATGCCAATACCGGCGGTGCCTTACTGCCGACTAAAGAAGATACGGAACACACGATTCGTTTACTGTTAAGTCAAAACGTCAGTGAGAAAAAAATCAAAGAAATATTGGAAATCCCGAGCAGTTTGGGCCGAAAATGGGTTGATAATGTCAAGTCAAAACTCAACCGCCAAAAAATGATGGCTGCCTTAGAAGCTATCAGCGAAAACGGCCTGACTGTCAAACAAGCAACTGACAAATACGGAGTATCGCTTGATAAGCTCAAGGAAGCTTTATCAGGCCAACGCAAGAAAAAAGAAAAAGAAGACGCAGTCTCTGCTATGAAAAACGAAATAAGCAAAAGCTTTAGTTCCTTCAACCAGAAAAATGCGCATATGCTCGGTAAATTACTTAAAATGGTTGAAGATGGTGATGTGACTCCACAACAGGCTAACGAAATCATTGCTGAACTGGAAAAAAAACAAGCAAACTCCGCCCGTAATGTTGATAAATGGAAAAAAAGATTTCGCGCAGCTTATGAAGATGAAAAATAATCGTTTTCCACTTAAATCCCAAAGCCTAAAAGCTTTGGGATTTTTATTTTAAAAATAAACTTGCTATTATTAAAGACATGAAAAAACAATATAACTTAAAAACTTATAATTTTAATTTGCCTAAAAAATTAATTGCGCAACAACCGCTTCAGCCGGCTGATACTTGCCGGCTTTTGGTTTTGGATAAAAAAACACCACAAATAACTGATGATAATTTTTTAAATTTAACTGATTATCTGCAAAAAGGTGATGTTTTGGTTTTCAATAATTCCAAAGTAATTCCGGCTCGTTTAATTGGCCAAAAACAAACCGGCGGTAAAGTTGAAATCTTATTATTAAAACAAATCAATACCAATACCTGGGAGTGTTTAGTCGGTAATTTACCGATTAAAAAACAAGTTGACGCTCAACTAAACTTTACTAAAACATTACAAAGTAAAATTATCAAAAGAGATAAAGATACCGCTCAAATCAAATTTAATTTATCCGGCCAAAAATTAATGCGGGAAATTTTTACAATTGGCCAAATGCCAACGCCGCCTTATATTAAACGTCTTGCCCAACAAAACGAATACCAAACTTTTTTTGCCAATGACAAAAAACTCGGTTCAGTGGCTGCGCCAACTGCCGGACTGCATTTTACATCAAGAATGTTTAAAAAATTACAGCAAAAAAGCGTACAAATAGAATTTATTACTTTGCATGTGGGCTTAGGCACTTTTGCGCCAATCAAAGAAACAAACATTACCAAACATCAAATCCATGAAGAATATTTTGAATTGGATAAAGCCACTGCTCAAAGATTAAATCAAGCCAAAAAAGAAAACCGACGAATAATTGCAGTTGGCACAACTTCGGTTCGTGTTTTAGAAACCTGTTCATCCGAGAACAATAGCCCAAAGCTCAAACCCCAAAGCAAACTTACAAAAATCTATATCTATCCTGGCTATGAATTCAAATTTGTGGATTCAATTATTACTAATTTTCATTTACCTCAATCCAGTTTAATTCTCTTGGTCTCAGCTTTTGCCGGAACTGAATTTATTAAAAAAGCTTATCAGCATGCTATAAAAGAAAAATATCGCTTTTATTCTTTTGGTGATGTTATGCTGATCAAATAAAAAACAGTTTAAATATGTTTAGAATATTTTTTAGACTAAATAGTCTTTTTTCTAACTTCAACCCTATGAAATATTTCATTTTCCTCCTCAAACTCTTCATCACTCACAACCTCATAACCCAATTTTTCTGCATTTTTAATTATTATCGGATAAGAAGTCTGCTCACGACAACGCATCACAATTGGGAGTTTGTTCAACTTTTTATCAGACTCAATTTGCCTGATAATTCCTAAAATCATTTCCATTCCAATCCCACTCTTTTGTTTCTCAGGATCAACCAAAATATCATGAAAATATATTTTTTGTTCTTCAGGCTCATCATACTTTCTAGCTAAATAACCCAAAATATAACCGTCCAATACGCCATCTTTATCAAAATGCCCAAGAGTCAGTGGAGCTGTTTTTTCTTTTTGCGCCTGAATATTTGATGAAATTAATATCTTTTGAAGAGTTGTAATACCTTCTATTAAATTAGGATTTTCTTCTTCGTAAACTTTACCTTCCAAATAAACAACAGGCCAAGTATCTTGCCATGACAAGCTATGGATTCCTATCTCTTTTTTTTCAACTGTCTTTTCTGGTGATTCTTTTTGCAACTGATAAGAATCTCCCTGGGTATTATCAGAATAAGAGATTAATGCCTGAGGAACGTATTTATTTTCCACTTCAGGTAAATTTTCCAAATAATCTGAATAGCCTTTGCCAATCACTACTTCAGCCCCGTTTAGTTTCTTGCTTTGTTGCAAATATTCTGCAAAAAATTTTTCATATATATCGGCAATCAAGTCCTGGTCATTAGAAATTAACCTTTGCATTAGATTATTGCTGCCTTCAACGTTATCACAAACTACAACATCAGAATTATCATAATATTTATTTAAAAAATCCGATCCTAATAATTCACGTATTTTTTCAGGCTCAGTTATTTCTTTTAACTCAGTCGGATGAATGTCAAATTTTTTATCTAAAGTTAAAATACTCTGCGCTACTATTCGCGCCTCACTAATATCTTGATCCGCTTTCCTAATACTTAAAGCTGCTGCACCACATTGAGGATAAAACATATAAACATTTTGCTTGCCTGTGCCAAACCTCATACAGCATTCCGTATCATCGCCTATAGTAGCATAACGATAATCATTATGCGGCAAAACTTCCATTCTAATTAATAGTTCTTCTCCACTTCTTACTGTCATCATTTGAAATAATTCTTTTAAATATCTTTTTAATTCTTCCATTTCTTCTATTTGCTCTAAATCCTTACCTTCTTTTAATTTAATCTTGTCGCTTTTAACTAAAAAATCAATTTTTATATTTTTTGCTTTTAATATTTCTTGCCAAACATCTTTTAAATCTTCCTCACTTTCTATTTCTTCAATCATTGTTTTTAATTTATCAGGATCTGATATTTTTTTGCCTTTAACTAATTCGTCAGCCTGATTTTGGGTATATTCTTGTAAGCTTGTAAATTCAGATTTTTTTATTAATCTTAATAATTCAAATCTTCTTAAAATATCTTCTTTATATGGATTATTGCTTTTTTGTATTTTATTAATAAAATCTAAAGGATCATCCATCATTTCATTATATAAACCTTCCAATTCACTTTCTTTTTTTTGAGCTTTTTTATCTTTTATAATATAGCTATACTCTTTAGAATATGGTTTAAATGGACAAACTTTATCAATTTGACCATTAATTAATGCCTCAATTAATTCTGTTGATGAAAAATCAATACCATAACTTTCATCGCCTAATTCTGTTAATTGTAACGGCTGCAACTCATTTTGCAAAAATTCGTCCGCATGAAAATCTCCTCTTTGTAAAAATCTATCTGGTTCATCAATCATTTCCATGACAGCTCTGATATTCACTGACGGATGCTGAATTAATTGGCGCACATACTCATGCATTTTAGGCTTTTCCCGGGCTAAATTTTCCAATAGATCTTTTATTTCCGGGGTCATTATTCTTTTTATTTCAACTTGTTTTCTAAAAACTTTTAATTTATCAAACCAGTTATTTTCAACAAATTCTTCATACCAGCCAGGTTCAAAATTATTAATTGCCTGAGCTAAAAGCTGATAACTGTCCTTGCCTGTATCAAGATCAATCCCTTGATCCTGCGTAGTTTGCAGTAATACATTCTGTATATTTTTTTTACATTGTTTATTTTTTACTCTAATATCATTATCCTCTGATTTTTCAGCAATAGGATCAAATCCAAACTTACGCAACATTTCCGGAATAAAATATAAAGCATCATGTCGATTATAATTTTTAACATATTCCCAAGCCTTACCAGGACCAATTATCAATTCCAGTTGCTCAAACCAATCAACAACATCCTCATCCCAAGCTTTTTCCTTTAAAATTTCTATGATTTTTTTTGTTCTCTTATTTTTATCCAATTCTTGCAACTCATCAAAATTAGAATCAATAGCCTCAAACTCTTTTTTATTTAACTTGAATTTAGAAAAAAACTCATATTTTGTCTCGTCTAATTCTATATTATTTTTTTGACAAAACAATATAAATTCTTGAACCAAATCATTATTATACAGAATCTTATCAAATAATAATTGATGATCCAAACCTGCAAATT
>WJKP01000005.1 GCA_014729025.1 Candidatus Buchananbacteria bacterium | reverse complement strand
TTTGTATTTATCTACTTGTCGGTACCACTTAAATCGTTCTTCTCTATCATATTTTGTCTTGTTCATATACTTAAATTTAATAGTTAACATGTGTTACCCTTAAGTATACTCTTTGTAACCCCATGGTGTTAACTGTACAAGACCTTGACAAAAAAAAATTTTTATGCTACACTGAGATATTACGTTAAAAGACAGAATAGAAGGTTAAGGTCTTTAAAAATACAAAATCAATCAAAAGGAGGGATTTAAAATGAAGCATTTTATGATGCTTGGTATGTGCGTTATGATGGCCGTCGTGGCCTTTGGCTGTTCGGCCATTGAAAAAGACACTCTTTTTTCCTCTTCGGAGGGGGCAAAAGAAAACGGTGAGTTTCAGGCGACTGATCCGGCTCAGGTGACTGAGGCACCGTTGCCTGGAGCAACCACTTCGCCAGAGAGTGAGCCTGTGGCTCAGCAGCCTGCGCCACCGCCTGCTTCGGCGACCAGTCCTGTTCGTTTGGAAGGACAGGGTGGCGGTGTAATTGAGATCCAGGCGATTCCCGGATCCTGGGGCAAGGCTTTTAAAGCCTTTTACATTACCTGGTTTTCGGATGAGTCGCAGCGGTTTCAGAAGTTTCAGCCGCTTCACACCTTGAAATTCAACAATGTAGTGCCCGGAGAGTATTACGTAAATCTCCAGTGGACTACAAAGAGATGGGTGGTGGAGACTGTTCCAACGGTTGAGGCTGATCATCGTGCTCTGAACGGCCGGGTCCGTATTAGGATGAACGGCGGTCCTTGGCACGAGTTTACCTCGGCTGATACCGTCAAAGTACAAAATCCGGCTACCGGAGAAACCTATTGGAATCTTCGGGTGGTCGTGCCTTGACCTTAATCTGTCAAAAAAATTTAATCGGAGTCTTACGAGGCTCCGATTTTTTATTTTAGAATAAAACTTGACAAAAAAAATAAATATGTTAAATTGATTTATTAAAGTAACAAAGGAGGAAAGAGCATAAAAAAAATTACCGGATTGTTTTTTGTTCTTGTTTTGCTGAGTTTTACTGGTTGTTCTTTTTTTAACAATTTAGGGGTTACTTCTGCGCCGGTTAGCGGTCCCCAAATGACTGTTACGCCCGGTCCCTTGGCTGGTGATTCAGTCAGGCCAGCGGTTTCAGCCAATAAAAGCCCTATTAGCTTATCAGGCAGTGGCGGAGGCACTGTTGAAATAGAGCCGATTCCAGATCCCTCGTATGGTGAAACTTTTAATGCGGCTTATCTGACCTGGTATGCTAATAAAAATGATCGCTCGCAGAAGTTTCGTCAGGCCGGCCGCTTAACTTTTGACAAGGTTTTGCCTGGCGAGTATTTGCTGAATTTCCGCTGGGATACAGGACGTTGGGTGGTTGAAACCCAGCCACCCGTTGAAGGTGAGCATCGGCCGCTTAACGGCCGGATAAGGGTTCGTTTCAATGGCGGACCATGGCATGAGTTTACCTCAGCTGATACTTTTAAAACCGGCCAATACTGGAATTTACGTTTAGTTGTACCCTGATTTTTTTCAAAACAATATTAAATCGAGACTTAGGTCTCGATTTTTTTTAAAATTTATATTAAGATATATAATGATATTATAAAAAAACATATGCTTGACAAAATAGCTACAATCATATATAATTATAGATCCTGGATAAAAGTCCAGTTATTCATATTTAAACGGATAGGCTATTTATTAGCCTTGTCAAATAAACGAACTTTGAAAAGGAGGAATAACAATATGAAAAAAATAGTCACTATTGCTTTAATTTTTGGCTTGTCTTTGATAATTTCAGCTTGTGCTGTTTCTCATGGTCATGCTTTGTTTCAAACAAAACAGACATTTGAGCAACGTTTAACTAGTTTGGAAGAATCACCAAGTCGGTTTAGTGATTGGGTAGCTGATCAGATCATTGAGCAGCGTTTGAAAACTATAACCATTGATTATGATTGCTTTTCCTTACCTTCTTGCCGAGCACAGGTTGTTCGGGTGAAAAAATCATTACCTGACATTAAAATTAGGATTTATGTCAATGCTATGGAACTTTTTGAGCGATCCAGGGAACTTAATCAGCGTCCTGTTCAGCAAAAAATCGCTCAAACAGTCAAAGCTAATTACCCGAATTATTATCTGCGTGACATTAATGGTCATCGCATCCAATACTGGCAGCAGTACGAGATGTACATGATGAACCTGTCCAGTCAGTGCCCTGAGTATAATGACAAGCCTTGGTCAGAGTTTTTGGTGGATAGTCTTTACGAGCAGGTTTATCGACCCAATGCCCGACTAATTGACGGTATTGAGATCGATAATATGTGGCCGTATGTTTCTTGGATCAATGAGTTCAGAAACGTGCAAATTGATCTGAATAACGATGGCCAGCCCGAAGATTATTGGACCTTGGACTATTATTGGCGCCAAGGCATGTTTCACTTGATTGACTCAATTCGGCATAAATTCCCAGCCGGGTTTATTGTCACTGGCCGCGGGTTCCATTACCGCTACAATAGCCGGCTTGACGGTTTGACTTTTGAACATATTTTCAAACATGGTGAAGACGGTATCCAGGGTGGTAATTTTTCCAAAGTAGATCGTTGGATTCGTTTGTCACAGGCAGGGAAATATTACACCTGGAACGCCATTCAAAAACAGCAAACCCATAATATCACCCAATACGTGATTTCACTTTTGGGTGACGGCTACTTTGCTTTGGATGGCGGTGATACTGGCCATGGAGAGTTTTCAACTTTTCCCGGCTATGTGGATTTAGGCCAATCAATTGGGCCGGCCCGTTATCCATATCAGGTTGTTTTTGACTCTGATCAGTCATTGCTTGGTTTGCAAGGAGATTATACTCCTCAGGCCAATAATTGGTTGCGCTTGGATAATGGCCAGACAATAGCGATAAATGCCAAGAAAGGCCAGCAAGTTCAGTTTTACTATCAAATTCTGAGCGGCCAGTACTGTGCCTCAGAAATAAAATTCACTTATCCTGGTATGCCGGAAAAAGATGAAAAGCAGTTTGACGCGCATCGCTGGCAGGATGGTGAATATTATGCTTTGGCAACTGAAGACGGAGCATTTGCTTGGAGCTATACAGGTCCGGGCTATGCTTTATTGACTCATATTGTTATCCGGGATACTAATTTAGGCAAACCTTATTTTATGCGACAGTATGAAAAAGGCTATGTCTATTATAATCCCGGTGACCAGCCTATTTACCTGGAATTTCCGGGTCAAGGTGTTGTTGAATTAAAGTCTGGGCAAGGCAAAATACTGCTTAGCCAATAGACTTGTTAAATAAAATTTTAAGCAGCCGAGTTTTTTTCTCTGGCTGCTTTTTTTTATTTTAGCCTTGACAAAATTTTCAAAAGATGATAAAATAAGATATTCTGTAAATGATAGGAATGATAGGAAAATAATCTGGAAAGCTTTAGAAAAAGAAAAAATTCAGAAAAAGGAGGGATCGTTATGATATACAAGTCGGCCTTTAAAATTAGTTTTTTATTTTTGCTTCTGTGTTTTCTGGTCGCCTGTGGGCCGGCTAAAAAGCCGCCCTCCGGGTCGAATAATGGCACAGGCACTTTTAATACCGGCGGTCAGCCTAATACGGCACCTCTGCCGGTTACTGCACCGGTGCCAGAACCGGCACCAGCTCCTGTACCAAATCCTGGTCCAGTCAATGGGCTGGTGACCATCACAGTTAGCGCAGGTCGCAATTTGTCGTATGCCGTGACTGATATCGGCTATGGCAAACATTACGCCAGTGGCGGCACAATCACGTTCCAGATCACCCCGGGTGATCATGCCATTAACGCCACTGACAAAGATTGGAATTTCGCGGTTTCTGATAACCAAGCGAATTATCCTTTGTATGTCAATGGCGTAAAACTGTCCAGGGTCAGACCTGACCCTAAAGGAGGAATGTATTATTTTTTCGTCTATTCGGACGGAAGCATTTCTTCGACCCCGCCATAAATATGGCTGGCAAAAATTTAACCAGGGATAAGTAAAAATGTCCCTGGTTTTTTTATTATTTAAATTTTGTTAATAACTATTGACAAAATTGTAAAAATAGTATATAATAAAATATTGTATTTTTTGACAAAAACCATCTGAAAATAACCTAAAAAAAGGAGGATAAAAAATGAAAAAGATGGTAAAAATATTGACAACAGTTTTTTGCTGTTTGTTAATCGCGGTTTTCGGTGGTGCTTGTGAAGGTACTGCCGAATCCAGTTCCGGTTCTGACAGCTCAGCCGGTTCTAATCCGGCTGATAATAGCGATCCGCTAAGTCAGACCACTCTGGCTTTTCAGGTGCAAGGTTATCAGAACCCGCCTGATCTGTACTGTGCTGCCAAGGGAATCGAATGGGAGCCTATCCCGTTTTCTCAGAACGGCACAGCCAGTCTGGACGTTAGTTATCTGCCTCAGGACGTTTTTTGCAATATTGAAGTCGGTCCTGATCAGTGGATAGTTAACTCCGACGGTGTTTGTCAGGGGTATCACTTTTATGTCAATGACAAAGAAGTGACTACCTGGCAGCAAAACCAGTACGGCGGCCGCAATTACTCATTTCGCGTCAAGGCTAACGGCCAGGTTGAATTAATCGGTAACAATATCGTGTTTACTGATTGTTCTACCAGCAGTGATCCTGGCTGTCAGGTAACTGATTTGCAGGTCGGGTTTTCCGGCTATCAATCAGGCCAGACAACTACGCTTTACTGTTCTGGTGACGGCCTTGGCTGGGAGTCAGTTACATTGGATAGCAATGGACAGGCTGATTTGTCAGTTTGTCCGGCGGTTTTTCAGTGTAATGTCAAAGTGGGCAACAGCTGGGCGGTTCGTTCGGACGGCGTTTGCCAGGACTACACTTTTGAAGTCAATGGTACAGCCATTACTTCAGGAGTAGCCAGCTTATCAGGTGGTCAAAACTATGCTTTTGAAGTTTTGGCTGACCAAAGTGTCCAGCTTTACGGCGACAGCCTTGAACAAGTTGACTGCTCAGCCAGTAGTGGTGAAACAGTTTGTGCTGAACCACTGGAACTTGATTTTGAGTTCAGCGGTTACGGTGAAGGCGACAGTGTTACGCTTTACTGCGCCGGCAACGGCTTGGTTTGGGGTGAGACCAGTCTGAGTGCCAATGGCCAAACGAACTTGACTGGCTGTCCCGGAGTATTTGAATGCAACTTGGAAGTTACCCCGGGTAACTGGGCTGTATGCGCTGATGGGGTTTGCCAAGATTACACCTTTGTGGTCAATGGCGCTACCATTACCAGCGGCGTGGCAGCTTTGTCCGGCGGTCAAAACTATGCTTTTGAAGTTTTGACTGACCGAACAGTCGAACTCTGGGGTAGTACTTTGGAGCAAATTGACTGTTCAGGCAATACTGGCAATCCGGATATTTTATGCGACCTGGAATTGGTTTACCAGGGCACATATCAGGATCCGATCCTGAAAATAACCGGTGGTGGCTTGAGCTGGGATGATGATTATCATTTTGTCTCAGACGGTGACACTATGTCGGTTTTGCTGCAAGATGTTCATCCGGACATCTATTACGCTAACATGAATATGCTTGGCAATGGCAGTCTCTGGTATGTTAATCATCAGGGTATTTTGTCAGGCAACTCATTGTCAGCTAATGATACCCGGCTGGATTACTGGGAATCCAATGACATGGGTGGCGGTAACTTGGTTTTTACCTTGACCGATGCCTGTGAAGTGGGATTTCCGCAATAATTTTGTCAAAAAAAACTTTAAACAGGGAGTTTCGCACTCCCTGTTTTTTACTTGACAAAAAAAACACTATATGCTAAGTTGAAATAATTATATAAAATAAAAATATAAGGAAAATTGGTGTTTTTTAGGCACCTTGAAATAAACGGGAATTTAAGGTATTGGAATTGTTCCACAGGAAAAAAAAGAAAAAAAGGAGGACCATAATGATACAGAAAAAAGTCTTTTTACTGCTTTTGACCCTTTGCCTTGCCCTAACTTTTGCCTGCGGCAACGCCGAAGAACATGACGATGACGACGGCTCTGCTGGTGGGGGAGGTAATCTGCCACCGACCAATTTGAGTTTGATTTTTCAGTCAAACAATCTTGGCGTCGGTGATATCCTGCACTGCGATGCTCCTGGTCTGAACTGGGAGCCGGGCATTGAGTTTAACCAGAATCATCGAGCAGTTATCAATAACGCCCAAGTGGGCACGTATCTTTGTAATGTTCAGCTGGAAAACAGTGAATGGGTGGTCTATTCGTCTACTGACCACTTGTTTGGCGCTACAGTTACCAGTCAGCAAGGCACTACTGTGCTGAGCACCTACCGTCTAACCCAAGGTGACATCTTTTCTAACGGTATGGGCGGGGGCAACTGGGAACTGTGGCTAGCAGACAGCGGTACGGTTAGTGGTCCTGGCGGAGGTGATACTGTTGATCCGGTAGATCCTGTCGAATGCGTTGATCCGATTGCCAGCACTGACCTGGAGGTGGTCATCAAGAGTTATGTCAACTTTGATTTTACGCCTCAGGCTCGGTTTTCGGGTGACGGTTTTACGCCGCGTACAATGACTCAATCAGCCCCCAACATGTACACTTACACTTACACCGGGGTAGCTACCGATGATTTGTATACGATCAATTTCGAAGATCCGACAACCGGAGAGTATCTCTATAACGAAAGCGGGCCAATGGGGCCGTATGTGGTGATTGTCAATGGCGTGCAGGTCAGTGAAATGCTGGATGACGATATTAAGGTGATACTTGACCCTTGCGCCAATCTTATCACCTCGGTCGTTGACTTGACTTTTACTTTTCTGCCGTCTGACACTACTGCCTATGACGTGGATGTCATTTTTGGCCTAAATTCATTTTTGGCTTATGGCATGAGCGTTGACGGTAGCCAGTGGACAACCACTATTTATGATGTGCCGCCTGGCCGTTACGAATTCAATATTCGTTACCTGACTGCAACTGATCCTGATGTGGCTGGTTGGCCAGACCACATTAACGGTGACGTGACAGTTAATGGCACAGCCATGACCATCTATGATATGATCATCTACTCGGAAACCGTTCCTTGGAACGAACCGACCGGTACGCCGCTCTTGATGGTCAGAGCTGATTTCCTGATCGATGTTTACGCTGACGGCACTGTTGTCGGAGTGAACATGCGAGACGGAACAATCGGGATTATTATCCCATTACCATAAATTCCAATATTGTAAGCCCCCCATCTTTAATAAAGGTGCGGGGCTTTTTTATTGTTTTTTGTTGACAAAATAAGGAAAATATGTTAAAATTTAAGTATAATTTAAACTAAAATAAGCAAAAAATTACCAAAATTTATTTTGGTAAAAAATTTTTAATTATGACAAGTTTACTTAATAAAAATTTTTGGTTGTTATTGATTTTATCAGCTTTATTAACTGCCGGCTTTACTATAACCAGTGAGTTGTCTTGGTATTTGGCTGCCGGGTTATTTTTAATTTTGCTGATTATATTTTTCATTAAATATCCGGAAATCGGTATTTATTTGATTGCTTTTTTATTTCCGTTTAATTATTTTGAATTTGTTTATGGTAGTATTAATGTGCCTTATGTTGATTTGATTGCTTTGATTTTATTTATTGCCTGGGGCATAAAAAGAGTTTATTTATATTTTGAAAAAGGTCAGAAAATCAATTTAAAAAACTGGCCAGCTTGGTTTTTTATGCTGGTTTTTATTCTGGTTTGCGTTGCGTCATTAATTAATGTAGAAAGAGCGTCATTATTTTTTTCCATTAAATATTTGTTAAGACCGGTTATTTTCTTTTATTTAATGTATGTTATTTTACCTTTTAATATAATTGATAATTTGAAAAAACTTTTTACTACCTTTAAAGTCATGTTTACGGTTGGTATTGGTATTTCTTTGATGGGGATCTGGTCATTGATTTTTCCGCCGATTGAAGGTTTGCGTCGAGCCATACCAATTTCAATTTTTGGCATTTATCCTTTGGGTACCAATCATAATTTATTGGCTGAAGTTTTTGTCAGTTTGATTCCGATTGCTTTGATTTTATTTTGGCAGGAAAAAGACGTTTTACTTAAAAATATTTATTTATTAGGCGCTTTTTTAATGATTGGTGTTAATTTGTTGACTTTATCCAGAGGCGGTTGGCTGGCTTTAGGCGTTGAATTATTGGTTTTGGCAGCTTTAAAATACGGCCGAGAAGTAAAAAAAGTTTTTGCTTCTTATATCACTTATATAATTTTGTTTTTATTAACTCCGGCTTTTTATTTAATGTATCAGCTGATGACTTCGGCGATAGTGACCAGTTCCAGTTTAGCCAGATTAAAATTAATTGAAATCAGCTGGATTTTATTTCAAGAACACCCTTTCTTGGGCAGCGGCATCGGTTCTTTTACTAATGCTTTATGGCAGTTTAATTGGTATATTATTGAATATGGCGGCGTAACCGATGCTCATGGTTTAGCTTTTAAAATAATTGCTGAAACAGGCGCTTTGGGACTTTTAAGCTTTTCAGCTTTATTGGCTTATATTTTATTTATTTTATTTAAAGGTTATAATCAAAGTAAGCAAACCCAGTATTCCTGGTTGGTTTTAGGTTGTTTAATGGCAGTGATCGGCAGTTTAACTTTTCAATTATTTGGAACAGGTTATTTTTTGGCCAAATTATGGCTGCCGGTCGGTTTGGCTTTGACAACTTTAAAATTAACCAAAACTTATTTTGTCAAAAAATAAATTTATGGCAGAAAAAATAAAAATAGTTTATTTAATAGATGCTTTTTACATTGGCGGCGCTGAAAGACTGTTATTAGATATTTGTAAAAATATTGATAAAACTAAATTTGAAGTTCATGTGGCAGCTGTTATTTGCGGCGGGTCTTTGGAAGAAGAATTCCGTAAATTGGATATTAATGTTAAAGTTTTTAATAAAAAATCAAAATTAGGTTTTGGTTTAATTAAACAATTGGCAGCTTATTTAAAAGAAATTCAGCCACAAATCGTGCATACTCATTTATTTGGGGCTGATACTTGGGGGAGATTGGCTGCTATTTTTAGCCGGGTGCCGATTATTATCAGCACTGAACATAATATTAATTTAAATGAAAATTGGCTAAAAAAATTTTTAAAGTTTATTTTGGCTTTTTTTACCACTAAAATTATTGCTGTTTCGCAAGGAGTTAAAGATTATTCGGTTAAAATTGAAAAAATTAAGCCTCAAAAAATTGAAGTTATTTATAATGGGATTGATTTGGCTAAATTTGTGTATCGCGGTTATCAGCCATTAAAACCAGAAAAGTCAATCAAAGCAGTGGTTATGGCCCGTTTGGAAAAACAAAAAGGCCATCAATATTTAATTAAAGCTTTGCCTTTAATTATTAAACAATATCCTAATTTTAAATTATATATTATTGGCACGGGCAGTTTGGAAGATAAGCTAAAACAGCAGGTTGAGCAGTTGAATTTACAAGCCAATGTAATTTTTAAAGGAAAAAGTTCAGCACCGGAGGAAATTTTAAAGCAAATGGATTTATTTATTTTGCCTTCTGTTTGGGAAGGTTTGGGCATTGCTATTTTGGAAGCTCAAGCTGTTGGATTACCGGTTTTAGTCAGTAATATTCCGGGCCCAGACGAAGTTATTGAACCAGGGAAAACCGGTTTATTGTTTGAACCTAAAAATTCAGGCGCGATTTCTAAAAAAGTTAAAGAATTGTTAGCCCAGCCTGAATTAGCCGAACAAATGGTTAAACAAGCCAGAGAACAAGTAGAAAACAAATTTTCTTTAGAGCAAATGGTTAATAATTATACTAATTTATACTTAAATTTTTTTAAAAATGATTAAAACCTGGGAAAATTTATACGAGCAAACAAAACCGATTTTAGACAAACATTATCCTGATTATGAATCAGCTAAAGATTATGCCAAGCAATTTTTAAATAATAATTTACAACAAGGCGATGTTGTTTTGGATTTGGGGTGCGGTGTTCATAGCGAAGACTTTGTAGCTGTTAAGCATAAAATAAAATTGGTAGGCGTTGATTTTGATCAGCAGTCAGGCCAAGCCAACCGGCTTTTGGATGATTTTAAACAAGCTGATTTAAACAAAGAGCTGCCTTTTAATGACAATAGTTTTGATGTGGTTTATTCGCGTTTTGTGATTGAACATTTGCAAAATCCAGCCAAAACTTATCAGGAAGTCTATCGTATTTTAAAACCGGGCGCTTATTTTATAATTTTAACCCCGAATTTATACAATAAACTGATTTTTTTAAGTAAAATTTTACCAATCAGTTTGCATAAATTTTTACGGGCTAAATTAACAGGAGTCAAAGAAGAAGAAGTTTTTCCGACTTATTATCGTTCCAATCGGCCGGCTAAAATAAAAAAACAATTAAAAACCAGTGGGTTTAAAAATATAAAAATAATTAAAAAAGGCGGCCTGTTTGAGTATTTTATGGCTAATAAATTTTTATTTATTTTAATGATTTATTTGGAAAAATTAACTGATCATATCTTCAAATTTACCAAATTACATTTGGTGATTATTTGTCAAAAATAATTATGAAAATCTTACAAATCAACAAATTTTTTTATAAACGAGGCGGGGCAGAGGCTTATATGCTGGCTTTAAGCAATATGTTAAGACAGCAAGGCCATCAAGTGGTTGAATTTTCCATGCAACACCCTGATAACCTGGAATCACCTTATAGTGATTATTTTGTTAAACATATTGATTTTCAAAAACGGCAAGGTTTTTTTAGTGATTTGAAAAAATCAGCTCATTTGCTTTATTCCTGGCAAGCTCGTAATAATTTGGAAAAATTAATAAAAAAAGAAAAACCAGATATAGCTCATTTGCATAATTTTTATTTTCAGTTAACCCCGTCAATTTTAAAAGTATTGAAAAAATATAATATTCCCATGGTTTGGACCATGCATGATTATAAACTGATTTGCCCTAATTATCGTTTATTTACACAAGGCCGGGTTTGTGAACGTTGTAAAGCCCACAAATATTATAATTGTTTCACATATAAATGCATGCAAAATAATTCCTCTTACAGTTTTTTGGTAATGCTGGAAACTTATTTGCATAACTTAATTTTGAAAAGTTATGATCAAATTGATCTTTATATTTCACCCAGCCAGTTTTTACAGTCTAAAGTGGCGCAATGGGGGATTAATAAAGTGACCCAACTTTATAATTTTATTAATTTAAAAGATTTTGAGCCTGATTATAATCCCGGACAATATTTGCTTTATTTTGGCCGTTTAGCTGAAGAAAAAGGGCTTTTATTATTATTGCAAGCTTTGCGTGAAATGCCGGCAGTTAATTTAAAAATAGTAGGTGACGGGCCGCAAAAACAATTATTAGCCAAATATATCAAAGAATATAATGTTAATAATGTGCAATTGATCGGCCATACTACCGGTGAAAAATTATATAATTTAATTAAACAAGCCCGATTTGTTATTTTGCCTTCAATTTGGTATGAAAATAACCCGATTTCAGTTCTGGAAGCCTTTGCCTTGGGTAAACCAGTGATTGGTTCTGATTTAGGTGGCATACCTGAATTAGTTAAAGACGGACAAACCGGTGTTATTTTTAAAGCCAATGACTTGAATGATTTGAAAGATAAGATAAACAAAAATTATAATAATCTTGAACAAATCAGTCAAATGGGCAGGCAGGCTCGTTTATTCGTGGAAACCAATTGCGCGCCTCAAAAACATTATGAGCAAATTGAGCTTATTTATAAAAAGTTGCTAAAATAATTGACTTTTAGTGGGCATGTTGGTAATTTTAAATTAGGAGTATTTTGAGGTTTTTAAGCTCTAAAAAAAAGGGGGGATTTTAGCCCCTATTTTTATTGCTAAATATTATTAAAAACTTGACAAAAATACTCCAATATGTTATTCTATAATATCGCTTTAAAAAAGCTTAAATTATAGAAAAATTATGAAAATATACTTTATTGGACAAAAAGGAATACCAGGTATCTACGGCGGTGTTGAACGCCACGTAGAAGAATTAGCAACTCGTTTAGTCAGAGAAGGCAACGAGGTTTTTGTCTATTGCCGAAATCATTATACTCCGAAAACTTTGCAAGAATATAAGGGCGTTAAGTTAATTCATTTACCAAGCATTAAAACCAAACATTTGGATGCTATTACTCATACTTTTTTAGCCAGTTTGGATATTTTAAGACGTAATGTTGATATTATTCATTATCAGGCAATTGGCCCGTCTTCTTTACTTTGGATTCCCAAATTATTAAAAAGACACGCCAAAGTTTTTTCTACTTTTCATTGTGATGACAGACAACATCAAAAATGGGGTTTTGGAGCCAGAAAATATTTAGGTTTGGGTGCTTATGTTTCAGCCAAATGGCCTGATTGTACGATTGGTGTTTCTCGATCTTTATGTAATATTCATGGTCATGAATTTAAATCTGAATTGGAATATATTCCTAATGGCGTGCCAGTGTCACAAAAAATCGCAGCCAAAACAATTACTGAAAACTGGGGACTTATTGGCAATGATTATATTTTGGCAGTTTCTCGTTTGGTTAAACATAAAGGTTTACATCATTTAATTGAAGCTTATAATGCTTTGGATAATGTTAATAAAAAATTAGTCATTGTCGGTGATACCAGTTATACTGACGGTTATTTCAAATACTTGAAAGATTTAGCCGGTAATAATCCTAATATTATTTTTACTGGCAATCAAACCGGTCAAGAATTAGCTGAATTATATTCAAACGCTTATTTATTTGTTCAGCCGTCTGAAGCCGAAGGTTTTTCCATTGCTTTGCTTGAAGCTATGAGTTATGGTAAAGCTGTTTTATGCAGTGATATTGCGCCAAATAAAGAAGCAGTAGCCAATCTTGGTTTTACTTTTAAAAATACTGATACTGCTGGTTTGAGTAAAGGATTGGCTTATTTATTGGCTAGACCAGAAGTAGTTGAATCAGCCGGTCAAAAATTGCAAAATCGTGTTTATACAGAATATAATTGGGATCATATTACCAAAAAAACAATTGAGCTTTATCAGTCTGTTTTAGGCAGAGCTGAAGCCAAAGAATTGGTTAAGCCAATTAATGTAGAATCAGCTTAATATTTTACTCTTCTTACATATTAAAAAGCCCCGCACCTTTTTAGCAAAAGGTGCGGGGCTTTGTTTTTGTGCTAAAAACTGGCATGTAAATGTTAATTAAATCAATGGTAATAAATTTTGGATACGCAAACAAATAGCTTCTTTTTTTGTAACCAAAAAAAGTTCTGGGGTGGCAGATTCGCTTTAACTCCATGTCGCGAAAAGCAGGGCTGTTTACGAGCTCAGCTGCCACCCCAGCCCCCCGGGTGGGAAATAAAAAGTTAGGAACGCCAAAATTAATATTAGAAAAAAACATCAGATTTTAGTCTGATGTTTTTAATAAAAATACTAATATTTTATAAGTAATTTTTAGTCTTGGCTTGCAATTGTTTTGGGGTTAGGGGAGTAGAGTTTATTATTGATTTTCCAGGTATCAACATATTGGCCGATCCCGTATTTATTGTTTTTGTTTTTGATTGTTGTTTTTTTCTGTGACCATTTAAGTAAACTGTCAAAATTTAATTTATACCTGCCTCTAACAACTACATAACGAATTTCTTGATTTTTAATGGCGCGTCTGATTGTTTTTTGATCAATACCGAATAATTTACCGGCCTCGGAAACAGATAGTCTGATTAGATTGATATTTGTCATATAATTAAGTTTATTTGTTAATGTTTGACTAGAATAATGTAGACAAAATTAAGTATATCAATAAAATAAAAAAATGCCAAATCTGGGCATTTTTTTGTTTTATATTTAGTAAATTTTTAGCCAGGTGATTGCAGTTTCCTTTGTTTTTGGAATTCCGGGCAGGTTAAGCAGGGAATATCTTTCATAGCCGGATCATAGGGCAAGTCAGGGCCTTTTTGAAATAGTTTACGCGAGAATTGATAATATTGATTATTCCAAATTTCTGCTAAATCCTGCTTTAAAATATTACCATAGGAGAACCGGTCAAAGTCACGGCCACAGCAAGGATAAACATTGCCGTCCGGCCTGATCATCATACCCAAATAAAGCCAAAAACAAGTTTTGTTTTTTTGTTCAGGCCGGTTTTTATCAATACCTGTTTCTGCTGTGTTAAAGCCCAGATTTTCCTGTCTGTAAGTAATATGATCAACCCGGTTATCTTTAAGGAATTTATTGATTAAAGGCAATTCTTTTTTTACATGATCAAATAAAACAACCTGCACATCAACAATCGGATATTTGGCTTTATGTTCGTATTTATAGCGCATTACATCTTTAAGGCTTTGTTTGACCCGTTCCACATCACCGCCAACTCTGTATTTAACATAATTTTCCTGTGTAAATCCGTCCAGGCACGGTTCCAAGACTGTTAAACGGCTGTCAAATAATTGTGCTAAATGTTCTTTTTGAAAAAGATTAAAATTAGTGCTGATTAGTGTGCTGATTTTATTATCTGAAGCGTATTTGATCATTTTATAAATATCACGATTAAGCAATGGTTCACCCATGTCATATAAAGATGTTCTTAAAGCAACCGGCTTAATTTTATCAACCATGCTTTTAAAATCAGCTAAATCCATTAATCGTTTTTCTTGGGTTTGCACTTTATGCGTGTTACAGCTGACACAGCGCAAATTACACAAAGAACATGGCTCTATTCTATAAACAAGCGGCCGGCTTAAACATTTGGTTTTTTTTAGTTTCATTTCAATTAAAGCCAGCAAAGCATTGAGTGCTTTTTTAATGGTTAAAAACGGCATTAAAGTTTTAAAATGACGTTTAATATAAAGGCTTAAATTGTTATAAGAAGTTAATATCATATTTCATATAATAACATTTTTATAATTAAAAGTCAAGGCTTGACTTTAAACCGATAAACTGCGAAAATTTATAATAAATAAAGCTAATAATAATTATTAAGCCGTTTACTCTTGCTTAGTTATATATAAATGTTATAATAGGCTAACTGTAACATTTTTTTATTTTTATCGTCTTCTAAAATGAAAGAACATAATTTGCAAAAGAAATATTTATTGTTCAAAGCAAAGAATAAAGATCCTAAAGCCTTTAGTAAGGTTTATGATTTATACACAGAAAGGATTTATCGTTTTGTGTACTTTAAAGTTAGCAACCAGGAACAGGCTCAAGATTTGACGTCTGAAGTTTTTTTAAAAACCTGGCAAGCAATTATTGACGGTAAAGATATTCGTAATTTAAACGCTTTTATTTATAAAGTGGCTCGTAATTTGGTAATTGATTATTATCGTCAGGAAAGAAAAAGAGAAGTTGCTTTGGATCAGGAAGAAGTTGAACAGCAACAAATGACAGCTGTTGTGGATCAATTAAAAGAAATGGAGACCAAGCTAGAGGTGGAAAAGATAGAAGCCAAATTAAAAGAGTTGAAAGACGAATACCGGGAAGTAATTATTTTGCGTTTTATTGAAGGCTTGTCAATTAAAGAAATCGCTGAAATAGTTGATAAAAAAACCGGCACAGTCAGGGTGATTTTGTACCGGGCTATCAATACTTTGAAAGAGTTAATGAGTGAATCCGAGGGGCAGGAATCTTAATAAATTTAGACAAAAATATTCATATATTTTCATGAAGAAAAAAGAACTCTTAAAACAATTAAATAGTTTAAAAGATACCATTAAACCCGATGCTGATTGGCAAGCCAGCAATCGGGAGATTTTGTTGAGTCAAATTAATGCTCAGACTCGTTTGGATTTTGCTGAAAAAAAATTCAAATTATTGCCGAATCTTTTTCAGCGCAAGTTTGCTATGTCAGTTTTAAAGCCAATGGCCAGTTTGGTGATTATTTTGGTGTTTGTGTTTGGTGCTTGGACAGCCAGTGTCAGCGCGACCAAAAAAAGTTTGCCTGGTGATTTGTTTTATAATATTAAATTAACCACTGAAAGGGTTCAGGTTAATTTGACTTTAAATGACGAGAAACGCACTAATTTGGAAATCGCTTTTGCCCAGCGGCGGTTAGATGAAATAGAAAAAATAATAGAACAAAATGAACCTGATAATTTGGCTGTGCCTTTGCAAAAATTCCGAGAAAATATGAATAATGTTAAAAGTAATTTGGCTAAACTGGAAATCAAAGACAAAGAAAGCGCAGTCAAGGTTGCCAATATGATTGATGAAAAAACAGCTGAGTATGTTGATGTTTTGATTGATCAGCAGGAAAAATCACCAGAAGTCGCTTTAAATACTGAAGAAGCAATTACTGCTTCCAAATCTACAGGTGATAAAGCTTTATCATTGATTATTGAAGAATATGAGCAAGGTGACAGTGACTTGCCGGAAGAAGATATTGTTGGCAAAGTGCAAAACAGGCTTGATGATTTGGAAAAATCATTAAATTCAGTTAAAACTGACATAGATTTAATTATTCAAGCTCAAGTCGCAGAAGCTGAGCGTTTGGCGCAAGAGGCAGAACAAGCTGCGCAAGCTGAAGCGGAAGCTGCTGAATCCGAAGCTGTTGAAGAGGAAACAGGGCAAACAAGCCAAGCACCGGCTGATCAAGAGCCGGCTGGAGAAACTGAGACTGCAGCCGAGACTGAGCAGTCATCAGCAGAATCAAGTGAAACAGAAGCGCCAGCTGAACCAACAGAATTAGCTGATAATGAAACAGCCGAAGAACCAACAGAGCCGGTTGATAATAATAATGAAGAGACAGCTGATAATGAAGAATCAGCAGAGCCAACAGTCACAGAACAAATAACCAATGAAACCCCACAGGAACCGGCAGAAGATCTGCCGGCAATAGAAGAAACCACGGATTTACGGATAAAAGCTTTGACTTTATTGGCTGATGCCAAAGATTTATTAGATGATAAGAAAATCAGTCAAGCTTTTACCAAAATCAAGCAGGCTGATGATTTGGCAAATTTGATCAATAAAGTGATTACTGCCAATAACCAGTATTTGGAGCAAGCCAAAGCTGAACAAGAAATTGAATCAAATGAAGAATCAGGTTCAGAACCAACAGAGGAAAATCCGGCTGATAAAAATTCAGCAGCTCAATTATTGAGTGAATAAGTTCTTTTTAATTATCCACAAAACTATTGAAAAATTCTCTAAATTTTGTATAATTTGAGTAATGAAAATTATTACTGACTAATAATTTAGTTTGGCTAAAGAGTCTGTGAATTTAGAGAAACAGATTTCTTTTTGTTTTACTTTAAAAAAATTAAAACCCAAAATATCGGGTATTAATAAATAAATCAAGGGTGGCTCATCCCGGGCAGAATAAAAAAATGTTATTTATAATTTGAATTTTGTTTATTCTATCAGGGGTGGGTCATCCACAAAACCGCATTAAGCGGTTTACGCCTTGATTTTATCAAGGTGAGCTAATTAACCCTCTCTGGTTAATTTTTACTAGGTAAAATAAGCGTTAAGTGCCTAAACTTTAATCAAAGTAAAAAGGTCGGCGCCCTAGGGGCGGCTTTATTAAGTGTTTAGGAGTGGTTAATTCACTTAATTGCTTATCTAGCGGATTAAGCAGAGAGTTTAAGAAAGGAATATTTATGAGAAAATTATTTACTTCAGTCGTAGTAGTGTTAACCATTACATGGGCTGTTGGTTTAGCTGCTTTTGTGCCGACTGCGCAAGCTGTTAGCTTGTCATCAGGCGATTTAATCAAAGGTTCTTTACCGGCAGTTTATTACTACGGTGCTGATGCAAAACGATATGTTTTTCCAGACGTAAAAACATACGAAACTTGGTATGGTAGTGATTTCTCTTCAGTAAAAACAATTACTGATGAAGAATTAGCTACTATTCCTATCGGAGGCAATGTTACTTATCGCCCGGGTGAAAGCATGATCAAAATCCAGTCAGATCCAAAAGTTTACGCTGTTTCACAAAACGGCACTTTGCACTGGGTTTCAACTGAATCAGTGGCTTCATGCCTTTATGGTTCAGACTGGGCAAGCAACATTAACGATGTTTCTGATGCTTTCTTTGTCAATTACACAGTTGGCTCAGAAATCACAGATTGCGCTGATTATGATCCGGATGCAGCTAAAGCTGCTTCATCAACCATTAATGTTGATAAAGGTTTAGCTGAAGGCGCTGCCGGTGATATTACTGCTTCTTTGGC
>WJKP01000029.1 GCA_014729025.1 Candidatus Buchananbacteria bacterium | reverse complement strand
ATTAAATATAAAAGTAATTTATTGCTTGCCGTTATTATAACAAAAAATCGCCTATATGGCGATTTTTATTCACTCGGGCCCAGCCTCTCGCGAGAGGCTGGACGGGTCTTCCTCGATAAAAAGTTCTTGTGGCTGGCCACTCCGATTCAGAACCACACAGTATGAGGAATCTTAGGGCTTTTTTGAGGTCGTTTTTCAGTGTCTCGTTTAGGCACTCGGGACACGTTGTTCGCGAACGACGTGTCGGGTCGGCGTATTTAAGCACAAAGTGAGACAAATGAGACATTATAAAAAAAGCACTATAAAAAATTTATTTTTAATATCATGGTATTACTAAATATCATTCTCCTTTTTTGCCACGTCCCATTGTAATTGAAATAAAATCTTAATTGCTTGGGATAGATCACGGCTTTTAATTTGAACGGTTAAGAGCTCATCTAATGAAGTAATAATAATTACGACATCATCATAAGTTAAAAAAGAAGCAGTGAAGTCATTTAAGTTGTAAGAAATTCTAACGTCACGTAATTGTTCTTTATGGTTTTTTAGTAAAGCAGGAATTTCTCCTCCTGGCCATATGTTTTTTATTCTAATGCCTTTTTTTATTCTTCGCTGGGTATATTCTTTAAGAAATTTTTCGCCTAAAAGTTCATAAATATTATAAATAGAAATAATGCCTAATATTTCTTTGTTTTTTGTATTCAAGCTCGCTTCGATAATATTTCTAGCCCCTTCTTTGCCGATATAAAATTTAATCTCAGGAATATTATATTTGCCAGTAAACAATTTATCAGCCATTGATTTAGCTGCTTTTTCAGCTAAGGGTATCAATTGAGAAAATGTTTCCACTTTCTTTTCTACTAAATTTATTAGATTATTTGGATTTTCAGCAATTAATTTCCTTTTTTTTATACTCCCAGTTGTGCTAATCAAACCGATTTTAATTAATTCGTCAATATATAAATATACCGTGGGTCTGGGCATGCTAAGTCCTTTGGCAATCGATGAGGCTGAAACTGGGCCGTTTTTAACAATAAATTCGTAAATCTGACATGTTTTAGACGGCAAATCCAATGAATCAAAAATGGTTTTTATATTAGACATATGCTCTGTTGTTATAAAATATTAGACAAAAAATTGATTAATTAAGCTAACTTTAGCATACATATATTTAATTGTCAATAATATATATACATTATATCATAATACAAATATAATATAAACACGACAGAAGGTCGAACTGTCATTTACTAATCTTGGCTATTATGGTGCGATCTAATCATTAACTAGATCTATATGAAAAAGATTAAAATCAAAAAAAGAATCATCAATAATGACTGCATTCTTGGTTGTTGCATTTAGGAAGTTTTTCCAAATATAATTTTAAAAAATATAAGCCGAGAGGATTTATTGTTTAAATATGCCCGCCATATCTTATAAAAAGGGATTTCTTGTTTATTCTCCCGATAAAGGTGAAATTACTTATTTGGATAGAGGAAATTTCAAAAAAAATTTACTAACTAAAAATCGGAGTGCGGTGATCAAAGATAAAAAAGTTGATTATGATTTACGAGTATTCTTCACCATAACTGAAAATTGCAATCTGAATTGCAAATATTGTTTTGGCAATTATGGCAAAAATAAAGGAAAAATGTCGCCCATACTTGCGAAAAAAATTTTAATAAGCATGCTCAAGAAAGTCAGGAAGAATAATAGAAATAAAAAAGTGCAAATTCTTTTTTCAGGAGGTGAGCCGACATTAAATATGGAGCTAATTGTCAGTATCGTGGATTTTCTGAAAAGCAAACAAATATCCAGTGATTTTAGTATATCAACTAACGGAATTATGCCGGAGCATAAATTAGAATATTTAATAAAAAATAATTTTTTTATCAGACTTTCATGCGATGGCATTCCCCGAATTCAAAACCTACAAAGGCCGACCGTTGCCGGAGGACCTTCAGCTGACATTCTTGAAAAAAATATAAGAAAAATAGTTAAAGCAAATAGCCGCCATTTAGTAAAAGTAGTAATTACTCCTCAATCGCTCAATTATATGTGCGATGCCGTCAAGTATTTAAGCAATCTAGGGATAAGAAATATACGGCTTGATCATATTCGCAATCACGGCAGATCTCTATCGAATTACAGAAAGATGGTAAATCAGAACATGTTTATTGAAAATTTTATTTCAATAATGAAACATGTTGATGATAATGGGTTAGATGTAATTTTAAGCAATAGTTCTATAGGTAGATTCTTTAATCCCGCAAAATCATTCTGTCAATTCATGGGAAACAAGAATTTCTTAGCCGTTAATTGGAATGGAAAAATATCAAAATGTATTGAACATCCAGATGATTTAAGGTCGAGCTTTAGCATAGGCAGATTTAAAGATAACCAGCTAAATATTAATTACGATAAGAAAAAGCGGCTGGAGTCGCTCTCCGTGGACATGATGGATAGTTGCAAAGATTGCTTTGCCAAATATATCTGTTGCGGCGGATGCTTTAACCGCAATAAAAAAAGTACTGGTAATTGTTTAACACCTGATAAATACGACTGCGAATTCAAGAAAAAAATGATTAAAAGAATAATCATATATTTTTATGAGAATGGTCTTAAAGTGAAATAAATGCCTCAAACAAAAAATCGCTGATCAGGCGATTTTTTAAACCACTCGGGTCTCCCTCGATAAAAAGTTCTTGTGGCTGGGGAGGAGGGATTCGAAGACACGCCCGATGGCTTAACAGGGAGGGGTTCTCACCCTCTCCATCTCAACAAAATAAAAAATACTCACAAACAGTGAATATTTTTTATTTGCTGGGGAGGAGGGATTCGAACCCCCGCATGCCTGGACCAAAACCAGGTGCCTTACCGCTTGGCTACTCCCCAATATTTTAATTTTATCTCAATTTTCATCTAGCCACTTTCTACCCTTTCCAGATTTTAAAAAATTTTCTCTTTTTCTCGCTTCAGTTCTAGTTTCTAACTCTTCAAAATATACTAACTCCCATGGACATCGACTTTTAGTGTATTTGCACTTTCCAGCATTATGCTCTTTCATTCTTTTATTAAGATGCTCACAAGAACCAATATACCTTGTTTTATGAGTTATGCTTTTTATTACATATGTTTTAAACATAGGCTTACTCTTTATTTTTAAGCCAGGACCTCAGCCGGAGGCTGATCAGCCTTTGGCTGAAAAACCAGGTGCCACGCCAGAGGCGTACAAGCTTACCGCTTGCCTGTCCGCCAAAGCTCTGACTGAAACGAAGAGCGACGGCGGGGCTATCCCCCATAAATTTTGCTGCGCAAAATTTAAGTAATTAGTAGTTAGTATTTTGTAGTTTGTTAGCAAAATTTCCTTAAATACAAATTACTCAAACACACACTAATAACAAAAAACTACCGAAGTAGATAATCATATTATAGCGTAAAAAAATGTTTTAGTCAATACATGACTTTTAATTGAACATTTTTTTTAATTTCTAATTTATGTTAAAATTATTTCATAATAAATAAAAAAACGAATCATGTTTTCTACTATTATTGCCTTTTTGGCAATGCTTAATCCGTTTGCCTTATTTCTTTACCTGAGCCCGTTAATGAAAGAGCTAGAACATAAAACTTTTTTAAAAGTTTTAGCCAAAGCAAGCATTATATCCCTGGTAATTTGTCTTATTTTCTTTTTTATCGGTACTTTTTTATTTGAATCAATTCTACAAATTCATTTTGAATCATTTAGAATTTTTGGGGGTATTATAATCTTTTCTTTTGCTTATCTTTTTATTGTTAAAGGCCAAAAAGCCTTTATTACCCTAAAAACGGATTTGGATGATTTGGCTTCGGAAATAGCCCTCCCCTTTATGGTTGGCGCGGGAACAATTTCCTTGTCTATTTTAATTAATGAAAAATTATCAGCAAAGGACTGATTGCCTTATTTATAATTTTTATTATAAATTTTTTATTTATTTATATTTTAAAATTTATCAGAGGTGAAATATCAAAAAGCAAATTCAGAAAAGCTTTTGATAAAAACATGGAAATTCTTTTAAGGATCAATGGATTTCTAGTCGGTGCTATCGGTATTGATATGATTATTACAGGTATTAATAATTTATTTATATTATGAAAAAAATATTTTTAATATTATTTTTTATTTTAATTAACAGTATTTTAATTACAGGCTGTACAAACCAAAACTCAAA
This sequence comes from Candidatus Buchananbacteria bacterium, assembly GCA_014729025.1. Taxonomy (GTDB): domain Bacteria; phylum Patescibacteriota; class Patescibacteriia; order CAIXNZ01; family CAIXNZ01; genus WJKP01. Next base: position 15,851 of record WJKP01000029.1, on the reverse strand, counting down.
CAATAATAATCAACCAATCAACACTTACCCTGCTGCCAATGTGGATATTCAATTAAAAACCGATCAAGAAATTTATCATTCCCGGGAAAAAATTTCACTAACAGTTGAGATTTTAAGTGATCAAAATTTAAATGATGTAATAATTACAGCTCAGGGTATTACCAATTCGGTTAATCGCAGTTATTTTAATCAAAGTAAAATAATTAATTTACAAAAAAATTCCAGACAACAAATCAAATTCAGCCAAATTTTACCAAACTGCAATAGCTGCTCAGGCTTAAGACCGGGCAATTATAATATTAATGTTAGTATTAATAAACAGGGACAAAATTTAGGACAAAATAATATACTAATAAAAACCCAACAATAAATATAAAATTACAAATTTAAATCCCACTCAATTTATAAATTTAAGTGGGATTTTTATTGCGCTTAAAAAAGATACAGGGGGATCATTGCCAAATAGGCCCAAAAACAACCAATTATAACTTCAATTTCGTTTTTCTCTGTATATCCTTTTTGAAATTTAACCGCTCCTAAAAAAATCATCAAAAAACCCAGTACTTCCGCCATTAAACACCTCCTTGTTTAATAATTCAACCTCAAGACTGATCAAATTTCACAGGTTTTAGGAATTCTTTTGGCTATTAAATTAATGAAAAACGGTCCGATAAAGGTAGTGAATAAAGTCAAAGCCACCATGGCTGTCATTAAATTATTATCTAAAAAGCCTAATTCATGACCAATAAAAACCACTGCCAAAGTAGTTGACAGCTGTGGAGTCGTTGCTACTCCCAATAAAGCACTGGCCTGGCCAGAAAATCCAATTAAACGCCCGGCAAAATAACCACTGATAAACTTGGCTAAAAATGAACCCAGAATCACTACGATCGTTAATAATAAAGCTGTTTTGACTTCAAATAATAAATGGTAATCGGTCTCAGCGCCGACTATTATGAAAAAAATAGGAATAAATAAACCATAACTAATGGCATGAATTTTTTGTTTTAAAACTTTACTTTTAACTGATTCTGATAAAACCAACCCGGTAAAAAAACCGGCAATAATCGGGTGCAAACCTAAAACTTCAAAAATAACCACTACACCGATCAATAACATAATAATTAAACGAACTTCAAAATCAAACAACCCCTTTTTCTGTTCCCTTAAAAAATCAAAAAACTGACGCAATTTGGGAATTAAAATCTTTAATAATATCAATAAAATAACCAAAGCAATATAAAAAACCGGTAACGGTAAAAAAGTAACCGGATCCAATGACTGCAAAACAATTGATAATAAAATTAAGCTAATTACGTCTTCAATAATTGTTGCGGAAATTATTTCCCGACCTAATCTGGTATATAATAAATTAGCACCTTCAATTGACGGAATAATTACTGCCACAGACGAAGAAATAAAAATAATACCTAATAATAGCGCTGCTGAATTATGATATCCAAAAAAAATAGCAATGGCTGAACCGACTGCAAACGGGATAAAACCGTTTAATAAAGAAATTATGGCGATATTTTTTTTCTCTTTGGCAAACCCTGATAATCTAACCTCCATGCCGGCAATAAACATTAAAAACACCAAGCCAATTTGGCCTAGAAAATCGATAGTCTCGGTTATTTGCAATACACCTAAACCATGAGGACCAATAATAATACCGCCGACAATCAAAGCAATAACAAACGGCAGATGCAAACGGTTAAATAAAGCCGAGAAAAAAACAGCTGCAAATAAAATTATAAAAAAAGTTAAATATTCGAACATATTTATATTGAATATTGGTAAAAATACTTGTTAAATTGTTTAAATGTTTGTTTTTGACTGTCTAAACCAATAACCTAACTAACTGCCTTCCCTATTAACTATAGACTAATAGTTATTGGTTATAGCTTTATAATACTAATTAAAAATTTATTAAATATATTATAACATATTTTGGCATTTATTTTTATTTTAAGTAAACAAAAAAGGCGAAATTTATATCGCCTTTTTAAAAATACTTGATTTAAAGATCTTTAATAACTTGTTCGAATTTTTGTAGAGCCTTATCCAACTCTTCTTCAGTAATAATAAACGGTGGCAAAAAACGTACTACCTGCGGGCCAGCAGTGCCAAGCAAAACACCTTTTTCATACATAGCTTTAACAACATCAACAGCTTTATATGGTTCATGAAGTTCTACTCCGAACATAAAACCACCGCCTCTGTATTCCTTAATTTTATCGTAAAATTCACATGAGATTTCAAAAAGACGTCTTTTTAAGAGATGCAGGCCCAGTTTTTCAACTCTTGCCATAAGATTTTGTCTTTCAATAATCTTTAAAACAGCTAACCCAGCCGCGCAAGCAACAGGATTACCCCCAAAAGTAGCAGCATGCGAGCCAGGAAGCAGATAATCACCCACTTCACCTCTAGCAAGCACGGCTCCAATAGGCAACCCTCCGCCTAAGGCTTTGGCCATAGTAATAATTTCAGGGACTTCATAATAAGGATTACCCTTAAAATGCCAATGAGCAAAAAATTCTCCCGTACGCCCAACACCGGTTTGGACTTCATCAACAATTTTCAAAAAATTATATTCCTTAGAAAGCCTTAAAATTTCGTCATAAAAACCATCGGTTATTACATTAACTCCACCCTCTGTCTGAACAATCTCAAATATTATAGCGCAAGTATCATGATCAACAAAATCAGACAAGGTGCGAGAATTAAATTCAGCTTGAACGATTCCTTCAACTACAGGGCCAAATTTTTCCTGCATTTTGGCCTGCCCCGTAAGACTAATTGACATCCAAGTCCGACCATGAAAACTGTTTTTAAAATATATGATCTTATTTTTTTTATGACCGAATTTTTCATAAGCCCAAATCCTGGCCAACTTGACAGCAGCTTCCACTGCTTCAGTTCCGCTATTACAGAAAAAAACATTAGTATTATCACCGTTTTTTTCCGCCAAAGCAGCTGCCAGTTCAGCCATCGGGCCGGTCGCGTAAAGATTGGAAACATGCATAAGTTTTTGCGACTGTTTTTCGATTGCCTTAACCACTTCCGGATGACAATGCCCCAGGCTGGTCACTCCTAATCCGCAAAGCAAATCAAGGCATTTTTTTCTTTTTCCTTGTGCGTTTCTTGTCCAGACCCAAGCACCTTGGCCGGATGTAATTTCCAATCCTAGTTCGCCATAATTCGGCATTAAAAATCGATTAGCTTTTTTCAATGCACCCCCCATATTTCCTCCTTTTTTGTCTGCCCAAAATTAATTAAAAAGCAGACTTTTTAAAATGATTTTAAATCTTAACAAAATATTTAATTTATGTCAATAATAAAAAAAGGCGACACGCTGTGTCGCCTTTTTAATATTAAAGCGCAATCCCCTGATCCTGAGCTAACGCACAAAATTTAGGAGAAATCTGCGCCAATTCCTCAAAACTATCAGCCATGGCTGCTACCCGGCCACAACTATCACCGTTTGAATCAAGTAAAATGAATTTATTACAAATCCGCCTTACAGTATTCAAACGATGAGTAACAATCAAAGCACCACGTTCTTCAGTTAAAACTTGTTCTAATCCCTGCTGCACTAATTTTTCAGTCGTTGAGTCAAGTGAAGAAGTAGCCTCATCAATAATCATAAAGCTGGGATTTTTCAATACAGCCGCGCCAATACTTAAACGTTGCGCCTGCCCGCCTGACAATTTAATGCCATTACGCCCGACTCTTGTTTCCAAACCATGAGTTAATCTTTCCCCAAAATCAATCTGCAGTAAACGCATCAAACACCAAAGCTCTTTATCAGTAATCATCTTTTTTTCTGACTCATCTAAACCATAAAGCAGGTTGTAACGTATTGTGCCGTCCAAAACCTGAGACTGCTGAGGCACATAACCAATTCGCTGTAACCAGCTGCCTAAATCCAATTCACGTAAATCAATACCATTGATTTTAATACTGCCAAAAGTAGGATCCATATAACGTAACAATAAACGCATAATTGTTGTTTTACCTACTCCGCTAGTGCCGATCAAAGCGACTTTAATACCCGGTTCAATTGAAAAAGAAATATCAGATAAAACTGCTCCGGCAATTAAGCCGTCTTTAGAATTTTGAACCGGATAAGTGTAACTAACATTTTCAAAATCAATTTTAATTGGTTTGTGCTTAGCTAACCGCTCGGGGTTTTCAGTCTCAACCAAGCCTTTAGGCATTGTTAAAGCTTCTTTCATGGCTAAAATCGAAGGTGTGACAAAATTAAGCTGATGCTCCATATGGCCTACGCGCCATAAATTATCAGCCATTGACCGGCTCCAATTATAAAGAGGGTAAAGCAAGCCAATCGCCATATTACCCTGCCAAACTTGCCAAGCGCCATAACCGATCAAAAAAATCAAAATCATATAATCAAAAAATCCTCGCTGAATAATCTGACCGATAAACCACAGCCAAAACTTACGATCTGGCAAGATGACATTCTGAAATTTTTCACCGATCGTCTCAAGCTCATCTTTTTCTTTGAAATTATTTTTCACTTTTTCCACCCGATCCCAGCGTTCAACTCTATACCGGTGTAAAGCACGCCATTTTTTATCAATTGGTAAACATTCCTGCATCACTCGTAAATTCAAAAATAAACTCCAGCTCAGATGAGCCAAAAGCATAATAGTTATCATTATTCCAGCAAATACGTCTAAAATCCAAATGGCAATAAAAGATAAAACCAGTAAAATTAAAGTTTCCACACCTTCAAAAAGCAGCATGGCTTCCAAATTAAATACTCGCTCATAACCTTTACGTACATTAGCTTCATTCAAAAGATTATTTTCATCAATATGTGCGCCTAATGATTTTTCAAAAAACAATTCTGTTGTGCGTAAATCAAGTTGACGCGCGTTTTCACCAAACAAATATTCACGGTTATGAAAACTAAACCAAGTAATTAACTGATTAAACATAACTACTAATGCATAAAGAATTAAACCAGTAATCACTAAATTCCATTGCGGATTTTTAGGGTTTAAACCGTCAAATACAAAACTCAAAGTCCAAGGTGAAGTAACAGTTACAGCACAGCCAACAACCTGAATCCAAAACATTTTCTTGGCATATTTTTTACCAGCAGCATTAATCAATTCTTGCCAAACCCAAATCAACATGTCTTTTGTTTTTTTTAAATCATTTAAGTATTCCTTCCAATTACTAGCCGCTTGCCGATCCAATTCCACATCTTTCATTTTCGGTCCTCCTTTTTTTCAAGGTACTTTTTTCAGATCAAGATAAAAAAACTCTCTTAGCCTGATCTGGCCAAGAGAGTCTTTTTTTGCAAAATATAATATGTAAGTATTAATTAATCACAATATTTGAATTCTGCATAAAAACTACCCTGGCCAATATGAAACCAGCCCCACCTTTTCTGGGTGTTGATACAATTCCAAAGTAATTTTTACGCATATTAAGCATATTAAAATTTATTTATTAAATTATATATTACCATAACACAAACAAAATAATTTGTCAACAATAATTCAAGTTTGTTATTTGGTTTATACACTAGAAGACGATAAAAACAAAAAAATGTTACAAAAAAGTAATAAAAAACAGTATTGTTTTAAAATTAATTTACAGACCACTTTAGTGGTCGTACGCACGATGACTAAAATCATCTATAAAATTTAAAAAATAATACTGTTTTTTTAAACGTCTAAATATTTATTAACAGCCCAATAAGAACTTAAAAGATTAATCAAAAGCGCGCCTAGAAATTGGAAACCGAAAATAGTAATAAAATTATTATTAAAATAATTAATAATATTAAATTCATTTTCCAAAAGTACGGCGATATACGGTTGAATTAAACCCAATAAAGGATAAATAATCACAATAATAATTACAACTGATAAAAAGGCAAAAATAACACTCTGAAACAAAAACGGAGCCTGCACAAACCAATTGGTCGCGCCAACCAGTTTCATGGCCATAATTTCTTCCCGATGAGTGTAAATCGCCATTTTAATGGCATTGGAAATAATTAAAACTGAAATTAAAGTAAAAATTAGGGCAATAATAATCACTCCCGTATTAACCTTTTGAGTAATACCAGTAATCCGATTAATTACCAATCTATGATCATCAAAATCCTTACTTTCAATCAAATTATCATATTGAGGATCTTCCAAATTTTCCAAAATAATAGGATAATCACTGGTTTTATTGGCTTTAATAATCAAACTGGCTCCTAAAGGATTATCATCAATTTCTTTTAAAGATTCAATAATTTTGGGATTATCCTGGTGTCTTTGTTTGAAATTTTCAAAAGCATGCTCGCGTGATATATAATTAACTTCTTTAACATTAACCAAGCTCTGCAAATAACGCTGCACATTCTGCACCTGATCTTCCCTTATATCCGGTTTAAAATAAACATTAATATCTATTTTATTTTCAATTGATTGAATGGCAGAATCAGCAATCAAATTAAACATTATTAAAAGATTAATTGAAAATAAAGCCAAAATTAAAATTGTTAAAGTCACAAAAGATAACCAAAAATTACGAAAAAAATCATGCCAGGCAAATTTAATGATACGCAAAACAGCGAAAAACATAAATATTTATAAATTAAAAATTATTAATTAATCTATTAAGCGGAAGTGTTTTTTAACCATAAAAAAATTTCTAAAACCCAGCCATCCTCCTATCCATTTATATCATAAACTATTATAAAATATACTTTCCTTCTTCCCGGTCACTGGAAATTTGTCCGTCCTCTAATAAAACGACACGTTTTTTAAGTCGATTAACTATATCTTTATTATGAGTGACCAATAATACGGTGGTGCCAAACTCATTAATTTTTAAAAGCAAATTAATAATATCCTGAGTATTTAAGCTGTCTAAATTCCCAGTCGGTTCATCAGCTAATAAAATTTTCGGACGATGAACCAATGCTCTGGCTATGGCTGCTCTTTGTATTTCTCCGCCTGACAGCTGATAAGGAAATCGATCAGCTTTTTCTTTTAAGCCGACTATTTTTAAAACCTGGGGAATTACCTGATTAATTCTTTTATTAGGGGTGCCGCAAACCTGCAAAGCAAAAGCTACGTTTTCAAAAACGGTTTTATGGCGCAATAATTTAAAATCCTGATAAACTACGCCTATTTGCCGACGCAAGGCCGGCACTTCATTGGGGTTAATATCAGTAATCTCCCAGCCACCAACAATAATCTGGCCTTTACTGGGTTTCATTTCAGCTGTTAAAAGTTTAATTAAAGTGCTTTTACCGGCACCGCTTTGACCGACAATTGAAATAAACTCCTTGGGCCGAATATGCAAATTTATATTTTTTAAAGCCGTTGTATCAGGCGGAAAACTTTTATTAATATTTTTAAAATTTATCATGTTTTTTTAAACAAACTTATTCATTATAAACTAATTTATCTTCAATATATGGTTCAACTTTAACCGGACATAAGCCTAATCTTTTATTGGAAATCTTTTCAAAAGCCACCACATCCAAATCAATCACCCGATCAGGAAAAATATCTCTTTCCGGACCAAAATCATTAACAGTGACTACGACTTGTTTACCATTATCCAAATTAGTTACCAAAAGATTGGTACCTTTGGGATAATCAGGCGAGGCAGCACAATCACAATCCTTATAAGCATACCAAGAGGCAATGCCGGTGTGCATAATGCCATCATTTTGCAAAACAGCTAATTTGGCAAACGGTAAATGAAAAGCAGCCCGGACATAACCGGTTTCAGTATTGGTTTTGCTCGGAATCATCACCCACTCACTTTTATCTTGATCAAAATAAAAAATACTTTTTTCATAAACAGCATCATCAAAATATTTCACCTGCAACCAAAAAGGCTTAGCCGGATCATATTTATCTTTTGATTTAATATCAAATTCCAATATTTTGGAAGCTAAAGAATAACCATTAGGCAAATCCATACCATTATTTTCCAATAATTCAATTTCTTTAAACTCAAATCGCCCGCCACCAGTCAAAACATTTGGTGTAATGCCAAATAAAAATGTTTCATCAAACAAATTCATTGTATAACCTTTAATGGCGGTTGCATCATCTAAATTAATACCGTCAAAGCCGGTATAGGTAAAATTATACAAATCTGAATTTTCTGCTTGTGCCAAATTGACTAAAACCAAACAAATTGCTAAAATAAGTAATAATTTTAAAATTTTTTTCATAATAAATTTTTGTTATTTAATATTTGTTATTTAATTACCCTGCGGGATTAGTACAATGGTAGTACGCGGGCTTCCCAAGCCTGAGATGCGGGTTCGATTCCCGTATCCCGCTTAAAATTCTGCCAGAGTAGCTCAGTTGGCAGAGCAACGCACTCGTAACGCGTAGGTCATGGGTTCGATCCCCATCTCTGGCTTATTTTTTATAAAAAAATCACTCTAAATAATGGTCAAAACTTAATAACCAATCACTAATCAATATAAATTACTATATCAGCTTTTTGTTTTTGTTCTGCCAATAAATCATTTAAAGCAGTTGTTTCAACCACTATAAAGCTTAAAATAAAATTACCAGTTTCTAAATTTTTATCTTCTAATTTAATTATCTGATAATCTCCGGCCAAAGCCATAACATCAGTAAATTCACCTGCTTCCATATTAAATAATTCATCCTCAAGTTCAGCCGGTAATTGCCCGCGCTTAAACTGCTGATTGGCATTACCATTATATTCTTCAATTAATTTATAAAAATCATCACCATTTCTTAAACGATTTAAAGCTTGCTGAATATCTTTTTTAGCTTGTCCATTCAAACTATCATCATCAATGACTGCCTGATTGGTCTTTTCATAATATAAATTAGGTTTTATAAAATATTCTTTATACTGTGCTAAATTTAAATCGTAAAAATCAGCCAAAAATTCTTCAAATTCTTCTTGACTACCTTTATTAGTAATAATCTTTTCCACCTCTTGATTTATTTCTGCCTGACTGACATTTATATTATAATCATTGGCTACTTTTTGAATCAAAACATTATTAATTAAACGTTTTTCCAAAACCATCTTTTTTAGTTCTGACTCTGAAATATCAACAGCTGATTGTTTATTATAAAATTTCTGGGCAGCTTCAAAAGTCTGTAAAAAATCATAATAAGTAATAAAAGTATTATTTACTCTGGCAGCTGGATAAGGAATGATTTTACAAACTTTTTCTATTAAGTCAGATTGGCTGCCACGAGTATAAATCTGCCAAGTAACTACTGAAAAAAAAGAAATCAATAAAACCAATACGGCTAAAATAATTGTTATTTTCAAAGCCTTACCTCTGAATTTCTTTTTAAGTTTTTTTATCTTTTTTTGAGTTGCTTTTTCCATAAATATTAATCAAAAAAATAAATCCACCATTTAGCTGGATTAGACATCTTTTTATAATCATTATTACTTCCATCAACTTCTTCATCAATTTGTTCTTGCGGAATAATAACTAAATTTTCACCTGGTTTTTTATAACCTAATTTTAATTTGGCTTCTTGTTCAATAAAAGAATCGGTATTTAAATATTCAATAAGTTGGGCAAACTCCTGATTTTGAGTTTCCAATTGGGTAACATCTTTTTGTAATTCTGAAATCTCAGAATTAACTTTATGATTTTTAATCGTACCTTTAGCCAAACCAAATAAAATCGTTATAAATAAAATAACAAATAAAACAAGGGAGAATTTAGAAAAAATCAAATCAGGAAGAATTATTTTTTTATTTCTTCTTGCACTCATATATAGTATTATAACTTTTTTTAATTAACTTGTAAATTTACTTATAATTTTTTCTTTTTAAATCTAGGCCCAACCTCAACCGCACCCTCATCCTCTGCCTCGTCCGCTCCCTCGTCCTCTACCTCGTCTCCTCCCTCATCCTCTGCCGCCCCCTGTCCCGCTACTTCAGGCTCATCCCCTCCCTGTTTCTGTTCCTTGCCTTGCTCCTGATCATATTCTTCCAATTCATCGACTAAAAACTTTTTCAATCTCAATTCACCAAAGATATCTTTGTATTCATCAATTAAATCATCTAAATCATATTCATCATATTCTTCTAAATCTTCTTGGTTTAAAAAATCTTCGGTAATTTTTTCTTTATTTTGAGAACTTATTTTTCGTTCATTGTTTGACGTTTCTTTGACTCTTTTTATTTCCAAATCTTTACCGGTACGTTCACGAATTAAGTCAGCTAAAATTTGATTTGCTTTTACAACATCTTTGACATTTTTTATAACCAATTTTACACCCGTCGCATTAATATTAATTGTACCTAATTTCAATAAAGTTTGGCCTGCACCTTTAACTGAATAACAAACATCCAAAATTTTATTATAATCAGCTTCGGATACTGTTTTATTAAAAAATCCGGTCTGGTCAATATCAATAATTCTTTGATTGGTTATTATAAAAACATTCATAAACCAAATATAAAATTCGCGCATGCCATAAAAAACACCGGTTAATAACAAGGCTAAAAACAAAGCCACTCCAAAAGTACCTAAGCTAAACAAATAAAACATTAAAAAAAAAGCCAATAAAATAATCGCTAAAGTAATCACTATTTGCTTGGCATAAGTTATGGGATGATGATGTAAAACAGTGATAATTTCTTCATCAGACCGTAAACTAATCTGCTTGGAAAAATAATCTTGTGACATAATATCAGTAATTAGTTATTAATTATTAATGGTTAAGAGACTGGTTAAAACTAGGGCTGTTGTTTTTGGCTATTTAAAAACTAACAACAATCAACAAGCAATCAAACTATTTTTCTTTCCTATAAACTTATGGTTGATGATTATTGGTTAGTTCAATAATTTTTGACTCACTAATTGCGTTATCCAATAATTTGTCAAATTGCCAATTTTTTTCTGTATCTAAGATTAGATTTAAATCAGCATGAGTTACAGGATGTTTGGGTACATAAAGTGAACAACAATCATCAAAGGGTTGAATCGATAAATCATAAGTGCCCGCCAGCTTAGCTAATTCTGTTATTTCTTCTTTGTTCATACCAATCAATGGCCGTAAAATTGGCAAATCAACTGATTCGGAAATAGCCCGGATATTTTCCACTGTTTGTGAAGCTACCTGGCCCAAACTTTCACCAGTCACAAAAGCTAAAACATCTTCTTTAAAAGCAATTTGTCTAACTATTCTTAACATCATCCGGCGGTAAAAAATAATCCTATAATCTTCCGGAGCTTTTTTAATAATTTCTTTTTGAATCTTCAAAAAAGGAACTAGATACAATTTTGAATTAAACTGATAATTATTTAAAATTTTAACCAGATCCTTAACCTTTTCCTGATTTTCCTTAGGTGTTGATGGATAAGCGTCAAAATGCACATAAGCAATTTGGGAACCGCGTTTTTGCATTAAATTAGCCGCCACTGGCGAATCAATACCGCCGGACATTAAACAAATTAATTTACCTGACGAACCGACCGGCAACCCGCCCCTGGCTTCTATTTTATTAAAATAAATAAAAGCATAATCACGCACAATATCAACATGCAAATCTAAATCGTATTTTTCCAAATCAACTTTTTTGTTTAATTTTTCACGAATCAAATCCCCCAGTTTAACCTCAATTTCCTGAGAATTTAACTGATAATTTTTATTGGTGCGCCTGGCTGTTATCCGAAAAGTTTTAAATTTTTTATTTTTAACCAATTGCAGTGATTTTTTTTTAATTTTCTCAAACTCCTGTTCAGAATTCCAAGCAAACGCAAAATATTCAATACCAAAAACTTTTTGCAAGCTATCTTTAATAAAATCCAAATCCCAATTTTCATGAATTAAAATGATTATCCGACCGGCCACTAATTTAAGATTTAAAGAGCCTAAATCTTTTAATGCCAAACGAATATTGGCAATAAGCTTATCTTCAAAAAACTTGCGATTACCGCCTTTTAAATAGATTTCTCCGTAATGAATTATAATATAACGTTGCATATTAAAATTTTTATTATAAGATCTCCTGTAAAACTTCTCTTGTTACTTTACGATCATCCCAAGGTATAGCTGTGCCGTTTGATTTAATGCTTTGTTCAGTACCTTTGCCGGTAATTAAAACTAAATCATTTTCCTCTGCAATTTTACAAGCTTTTTTAATTGCTTTCCGGCGGTCAGCAATCTTAAATAAATTCTTTCCTTCAACTTTACCGGCGTCAATTGCTCCTGCTGCTATTTCATTTAAAATCTTGTCAGTTGGCTCATCATAAGAGTCTTCATCAGTAATAATCGTAATATCAGCATTTTGCGCTGATAAAAGCCCCAAATTAGGCCGCTTGGAATGGTCACGCACACCACCGGCTGAACCAAAAACATGAATTATTCTATTTTTATCAAACATTTTTAAAGTATTGAATAAAATTTCAAATGATTGAGAGTCATGGGCGTAATCAATCAAAACAGTAAAATTCTGCCCCTCTTTTATTAATTCCATTCTTCCGGGTATACCTTTAACCTTAGCCAAACCGTCTCGGCATTGCTCAATTGACAAACCAAAATGCAAACCAACACAAACAGCAGCCAAACAATTATAAATATTAAACTTGCCTATTAAATTCACTTCAAAGTCAATCCCTTTTAAAACAAAAATAGTTTTATCAGCCAATAACTTATAATTAGTCGGCTTAATATATTTTACATTTTCTAAAAAACCATATTCTTGCAATCCATAAGCATATTTTTGATCAGACTGGTAATTTAAATAATACTGCCAATGCTCGTCATCCAAATTAACCACAATGGCTTTATCAATTTCTTTATTATTATTTTTTTTATTAGGATATTTATTTAAAGCAGCAAAAAGCCGGCCCTTATCTTGTTTATATTTTTCAAATGAACCATGAGCTTCAATATGTTCCGGGGTTAAATTAGTCATAACCGCCACATCATAACGAATGCCCCAATGACGATACTGTAAAATACCCTCTGAAGAAGTTTCAAGCACGGCGTACTGACAACCAGTACTGACCATTTCCCTGATCATTTTTTGCGTACCTAGTCTACCCTGCATGGTCTGGTGAGTCGGGTTAAGCCATTCTTTATCACCGATTTTAAAATTAGCCGTTGTCATTAAACCAACCTTAGCACCGCTTTGTTCCAAAACTTTAGCAATCAAATTACAAGTCGTTGACTTACCATTAGTACCTGTTACCCCGATTACGATTAAATCTTTGGACGGAAAACCATAGATAAAATTAGCTAAAACAGCCCAGAATTTATGATATTGCAAAAGCCAATCCTGCGGTATGATTTTTTTAATTAAAACTTTCATAATGCTTAAATTTTAGCAAAAAAACAAACAAAAAACAAGCTTAAAAAAAATAAGCTTGTTCTTTATAATTTTTATTTTTTTGTAAATTTCTTAAATAATTCTTTATGATGTTCTTTAAAAATAAATATGTATTTACCCAATTCAATAAATAAAACATTAATCAAACCAAAACCGATTATCCAAATCCAGTCAGTCAAATTCAAAACCGTTAATTCTAAAACTTCTCTCATAAACGGCGTGTAAATGGCTGCCAATTGCAAACCAAAAGCGACCGCTACTGCAAGCAATAAATATCGATTAGAAAATATATTTATATGAAAAATGGTTTTACGCAAACTTTTTACACTAAAAACATAAAATAATGAATCAACTGCCAAAGCAGTAAAAATAAAAGTTCGCATATAAGTCACATCAAAATCATGATTAATCATATAAAAATAAATACCGAATAAAATCAAATCAGTCATGATTCCCATTATAAAAATTAAAACTTTCATTTCATTATCCAAAATTGGGGTCGTTTTTTGCCGCGGTTTAAGTTTCATAACATCTTTTTCTCCTGGTTCAAATGTCAAGGCAATATAAGGAAATCCGTCGGTAATAATATTAATATACAAAATTTGCAAAGCTGTAATCGGTAAAATAATATCACCGTTACCATGAAAAGCAAACCAACCGTAAATCAAAGCGCCACTGATTAAAATTAATTCGGAAAAAGAATCAGCCAGCAAATAAACGAGCACCTTCCTAATATTATCAAAAATTATTCGGCCTTGTTTAACTGCATCAACTATTGTTTTAAAATTATCATCCAATAAAACAATATCGGCAGTTCCCTTTGCAACATCAGTACCTGAGCCTACTGCTACGCCAATATCTGAAGTTTTTAAAGCCGGCGCGTCATTCACCCCATCACCCAACATTGCTACTACTTCATTATGTTTTTGCCAGGCATCAATAATTCTTAATTTATGTTTAGGTGAAACTCGAGCATAAATTCTAATTTCTTTAACTCTTTTTTCCAATTCTTTATCGCTTAATTCATCCATTTCATTACCTTCAATAATATTTTCGTCATCGGTTTCTATACCAATTTCATTAGCAATTGCTTTAACTGTAAGACGATGATCACCGGTAATAATAATCGGTTTAATTCCGGCTTGCTGACATAAATCAATAGTATCCTTAGCTTCTTTGCGCAAGGGATCACGCAAAGCAAACACACCAATAAAAATCAAACCATCAGCCTTGGCAATATCTTCTTGAGTTAAATTTTTTTTATCTTTATCAGTTAATTTATAAGCCGAGGCTAAAACACGTAGTCCCTTATAAGTTAATTCATCAAAATTATCAAGAATTTTATCTTTATCTTCTTTTGACAGATCCTTAACCTCACCATCAACTAATATTTTACTGCAAAAATTTAAAATCTTTTCAGGCGCACCTTTTAAATAAATTATATTATTATCTGTATCTTTTTTATTCAAAGTCGCCATAAACTTTATTTCAGTACTAAAAGGCACTTCAGCCAAACGTTCATTATCATTTCTTAATTTTTTATAATCATAACCAGAATCAATACCGGCTTTTAATAAAGCCGTTTCAGTCGGATCACCAATAAATTCTTTTTTATTATCTTCATTTGTTAATAAGCTGTTATTACAAATTACTCCGGCTTTGATTAAAAAATCATGATCAGAATCAGACTCTACATCTTTCTTTTTCTCAAAATCAAGCAAATCCTTATCCAAATCACAATAACCTGTTAATAATTTAGCGGTTCTCATTTTACCGATTGTCAAAGTGCCTGTTTTATCACTACAAATCACAGAAGTTGAACCTAAAGTTTCAGCCGCCACCAAACGTCTGACTAAAGCTTTTTTCTTTAAAATTCTTTGCATACCAACAGTCAAAATAATTGTTACGCCAACCAACAAACCTTCTGGTATAGCGGCCACGGCCACGGCCACGGCAGTTTCAAACATTTCAAAAACTTCTTGGCCTAAAATAACCCCGACAATAAATAAAATTAAAGAAGCAAATAAAACCACGATGCCTAAAATTTTACTAAATTTACTTAATTTTAATTGCAACGGAGTTTTTTCTTTTTCAGTTTCTTTAACCAAAGAAGCGATTTCACCTAAATGAGTTTTTGTGCCAGTACCAGTAACTACTATTTTGGCTCGGCCCCTGGTCACAACAGTACCCATATATACCATATTCTTACGATCAGCTAAATTAGTCCCCTTATCAAGCACTCCCAATTCTTTATCAATCGGCAAAGATTCACCGGTTAAAGAAGCCTCATTAACCTGGAAATCATTTAATTCAAAAATTCGTCCGTCAGCCGGAATCCTATCACCGGCTTCCAAAATTAAAATATCACCAATCGCCACCTGGCTAGAATCAATCTTTTTTTCCTGACCATTACGTAAAACAGTACTTTGAAAACTAATTCTTTTTTTAATATCTTCTAAAGTTTTTTCAGCCTTATATTCTTGAATAAATCCTACTATTGTATT